>CAJBPC010000461.1 GCA_903957405.1 uncultured bacterium
CCGCAAGGCAGTTGAAGGACGAAGCCATATCTTGGATATGGTACTTTATCCATGCTGCCGGAAGTGCCACCACCGTAAATGCCCTGGATCTTCTCGCGCATCTCCTCAATGATTTTGATGTTCATGATCTCACTGAGCATCGAGATCTTCCTGGATTGCTCTACCGAATAAGGCCCTTCACCGTTATAGATGGCCAGTATCAGGATCTTGTCATCCTTTCCTTTTTCGAAGGTGAAGGTCTTGCTCCCAACCATTGGCCTGACCTTGTTATCGACAAAATTGGTTTTCTTTCCGCTTGCCGGAAGACTTGCAAGGTATGTCTCGATCAGTGGCATGATCTCGGCATCAGTGAAACTGCCCACAATATTGAAATGCATGCCTGTGAAGTCCGACAGACGCTCTTTGTAAATGGCTAATGACCGGTCCATGTCGATCTTATCGAAATGCTCGGCCTTTGGTACGGCTGTCTGGGCAAGCGGAGTGTTCGCATAGAGGACACCGATCGTGGTATCGATGAAGGCGAATTGAGGATTCGCACCCATCATCATATACTGCGCTTTGTTCCGCTGGATGGTAGACTTGAACAGTGAACTATCCCTTCGGGGAGCGGTGGCGTTCAGGTAGACCAATTGGAACATCGTTTCCAGATCTTTTTTGCCGCTGGATCCGCGGAAGCCTTCTTCCGTCTGGCTGATGTACGAAGAGGCATTGGCCGCTTTTCCTGCCAAAACCTTTCTCATATCGGTCGGAGAAAAATCACCGACACCCATCGCCGCGACCATGGCCGATGTGTTTTCTGCGTTGTACTTGTCATTCACGCCGTATCCGCCAATGCCACCATAGCGATAACCGTTAAGGATGATCTGGTCGGCTTTGAAATCGGTCTGTTTGAGGGATACCGTGATGCCGTTGCTGAGCTTCAGTTCAGTCGTTCCCAA
The DNA here is from genome assembly GCA_903957405.1 of uncultured bacterium. Taxonomy (GTDB): domain Bacteria; phylum Bacteroidota; class Bacteroidia; order Chitinophagales; family Chitinophagaceae; genus Pollutibacter. The sequence continues at coordinate 939 of CAJBPC010000461.1, forward strand.
AGCAGCATTGCTGCTTTTTGCGACGATTTTGCCTGATTTCGGTATGGTCGTCATCAGGCTTGCGGCAACAGTTTTTTCTTCGTACGGCGTTATGGCGGAAGTCTTGGCCATGGCATCAATGCCCGCCAGCATCTCCATTCCGGTTGGCAGTACGATGCCTGGTGTGGATTCAGGACCCATCACATAGGCAAAACGGTTGGTTTGATCGCGGTATTTTTCCGTCACCTTATTTACTTCTGCAAGTGATACCCGAGGAAGGACATACTTCAAGTATTCAAACTCTTTTTCAATGCCCGGAGTGGCTGTTTCATTGGTGAAGTGTTCCACATACTCAGCTGCAAGATCGGCAGACTCGGTCTTGTTCCGGTTGTTGTATGCCCGCTCGAGGCCTGCGACAAGGTTCTTTTTTGCCCTGTCAAGCTCCGCCTGGGTGAAGCCGAATCGCTTTACCCGTTCGATTTCAATGGCAGCGGCATCAGCACCTTTCCGGATATCATTGGTGCCGGTGGATGCTGTTACGCTGAATGCTTCATGGTTCCTTGCGTAGCTTGAGAAATTCACGTATGCGTAAACGAAAGGTGGATTTTCCTTCTGACTCAGCTCGCGAAAGCGGGCGTTGAGCATCGTGGTGTAAAGGTCTTTGATGAGTTCCTCTTGATAGTCTCCAAAAGTGGTCATCGGTTGCTGAGGCTTCGCAGAATATTGCAAAGAAAATTGATAGCTGGTGGCTTCCTTGTCGGTCACAACCATCGCATGGCTCGATTGGTAAGGTGGTACTTCCGCATATGCCCTTGGCCTGGACGTCTGAGGATTCTTCAGCTTGCCGAAATGCTTGTTGATCTGAGCCATCGCTTCCGCAGGGCTGATGTCTCCAACCACCACGACGGCCATCAAATCTGGCCTGTACCATTCGCGGTAAAAACGACGAATGGCATCGGGCTTGAAATTCTTGATGATGCTGTCCTTGCCGATCGGCAGCCTTTCTGCATACTTCGACCCCTTGAAAAGCTCGGGATATACCTTGTTGAACATGCGTTCCTCACCGCTCTTGCCCAGCCTGCTTTCTTCCAGAATGATGGCCCTTTCACTGTTGATATCCTCATCCAGATAGGTCACTTGATGTGCCCAATCTTCCAAAACCTGGAAGCCCTTTTCCACATTCGCGGGTTTTTCCGTCGGAATGGGAAGGATGTAAACCGTTTCATCGAAACTCGTGTATGCGTTCAAGTCGTTTCCGAAACCGACGCCGATATCCTGCAGGAATGATACGATCTCATTCTTTTTGAAGTTCTTCGTGCCATTGAAAGCCATATGCTCGGCCATATGCGCCAATCCACGCTGGTCGTCATCTTCCACGATCGATCCAACCTTGATGACCAATCGCAATTCGACTTTCTTCTCGGGTTTTTTGTTCTCCCGGATGTAATATGTCAAGCCATTGTCGAGCTTTCCCTGCCTTACTTTTGGGTCCATGGGCAGCTTGTCTGTACTGGACTGCTGCGCTGATGAAATGTTCCCGGTCAATGCGAAAAGCAGGGTCATGAACAGATAGGAGGCGATTCTCATATATGATGTCGTTTTATGTAAACAATTGGTAAAGGTAGCGTAGAAAAAATTACACGAGAGTTTGGTGTTTTCATCGATATCGATTTTAGCAATACATTTACATTTCCCAAAGAGCCGGCATCGGCATAACCCCAAAACCGCATCATGCGCATCGCGATCATCAATGGCCCCAATCTGAACCTGCTGGGTAAACGTGAGCCGGAGATCTACGGATCAGAAGGATTCGAAACCTTTATGGAGGCACTCAAACAGAGATACCCCGGCGTCGCATTCCCTTATTTTCAAAGCAATATCGAAGGGGAGCTGATCGATGCCTTGCAGCGTGAGGGGTTTTCCGCTGATGGGATCTTGCTAAATCCTGGCGGATACACCCATACATCCGTTGCCATTGGCGACGCCATCGCTGCCATCAAATGCCCCGTCATCGAAGTGCACATATCAAATGTGCATGCCCGTGAAGCGTTTCGCAGGATCTCTCATGTTTCCGCAAAATGCAGGGGCACGATCAGCGGACTCGGACTGAAGGGATACGCACTTGGCGTGGAGTATTTTCTGGGTATGAATGATAAGAAACCAGAAAACCAACGCTGAGTCCATCCGAACTTTTCAACGCCATCGTAAATGGTTATGACATTGCAGTGTTGATTTTCCGATGAAACTCATTTCTTCCTCACAAGTTTCTGTACGGCATCCAGCTTTCCCACATAGATGCTTCTGCCGTGTGTTCCGAGTATTATTTCGTTTTCGCGTTCCTGTATGGCGATGTCGTGAACCGGAATCGAATGTGGAAGGTCTTTCACGAAGGGCATGAAGCTGTTGCCGGCATCGATGCTTGCGTATGCGCCGCCATCGGTGCCGACATACAATATGCTGTCTGATGAAGGATCCTCCCGGATCACATTCACCGGATCCATGGGCAGGTCGGTCCCCAGCATGGTCCATGTCTGTCCGAAATCCTCACTGCGATAGATATAAGCATTGAAATGATCCTGTCTGTATCCGTTGAGCGTCACATATACCCGGCCCATGTGGTGTTTTGATGCCACGACACGGCTGACCCAAAGTCCCTGTAGCATGCCGTTACGCCCTTTTTTATCCGGTACACCGATGCGGTTCCAGGTGACGCCGCCGTCTTTTGTCAGGTGCACATGGCCGTCATCACTGCCGGTGTAGATCAGACCGAATGCCAGTGGCGACTCACTGATGCTGGTCAATGTGCCAAAAGGGACATCCCCCGTTCGCTTTCCCCCGGTCAGATCGGCACTGATGGATTCCATTTTTTCCCCCTTGTTCATGCTGCGATGCAGCCTTTGTGAACCCATATAGAGGATATCCTGATTGTGTGATGACAGCAGGATCGGGGTTTGCCAATTGAAGCGGAGTTTGTCCTCCTGCAATGGCGGGGCCACTGGCCTGATGGGCTTGGGATCCGGTGTCAGCCTGTTGAACCGGAAGTACATGCCGAACTGAAGTCCGCTGTAAAATGTGGTATTGTCTCTTGTGTCGACCTGCGCCTGCATCCCGTCACCGCCATTGGCAGGCTTGAATCCATATTGGCCTCGGTCTGTCCACTCTATGCCTTCTTTGTTCGTGGATGGCCCGTACCAGGAACCGTTATCCTGCATGCCGCCATATACGTTGTAGGGTTTGTCGTTGTCGACGGTTATGGCGTAGAATTGACCGACGGACGGTGTATTCACCTTGAACCAGTGCTTGCCATTGTCATAGGTGATATTCGCGCCGCCATCATTGCCGCCGATCATTCGGTTGTCGTTTTTGGGGTCCATCCATAACGCATGCCAGTCGGCATGTGTATTTGACTTGTCCATGACCTGGAATGTCTTGCCCGCGTCGGTCGACAGGTCGGCGCTGAAGCCCAGGATGACGATCTTGTCGGCATTGGCCGGGGAGGCGAAGATCTTTCCGAAATAGTAGCCGTATGTGTTGTAGAGTGTCAGAGGCTTCTCATGGGTCTTGCGCCAGCTCCGGCCTCCATCATCGCTGCGGTAGACTTCCGCTCCGTGGATCGCGCCGGCGGCCGCTCCTCCGTCTTCCTGGTACAGATAACGGTACAGCGCAACCGAAGATAGCCTTCCGCTGCGCACGTCATCCTTCATCGTGGCGGCTGAGTATCTTGTTTGCAGTCCGTTGCTGCGCAGGAACCTGTCCAGTTTTGCATCGCCGATGGCAAGGAAAGCATCCGTACCGATGTCTTTCAGGTCACTGAGTTGTATGCGGCTGGTATCCTTTGTGGTTGTGTCGGGGCGTGCATTGTAGTTGTCCACCACGGCATAGACCAGTTCTGGCTTTGCTGCCGTGGTTGCCATTCCGATCCTGCCGATGCCATCCCCCTGCGGGAAGCCCGACCCCGCGCTGGTCGACAGCTGCCAGGTTTCTCCTCCATCGGTACTCTTGTAGATGCCGGAAGATTTCCCGCCTTCCTGAAAATTCGAGGCACTGCGCATGCGCTGCCAGATGGATGCATACAGGATGTCTGGATTCAGGGGATGCATCTCCATTTCGACGGACCCGCTCGTTTCGTTGATGAAAAGCGTCTGCCGCCAAGACTTGCCGCCGTCGGTGGTTTTATACACCCCGCGGTGCCTGGAGGTGGTGTACAATGGACCCAGTACGGCGACCCATGCCGTCATGGGGTCTCGGGGATGCAGTTGGATCTTTCCGATGTGATGTGACTCCGAGAGCCCGGCATGCGTCCAGTTTTTTCCGTTATCGCTGCTTTTGAAAACACCCAGGCCCGCATAAGATGATCGGCTGCTGTTGACTTCACCGGTGCCGATCCATATCTCACGGGTTTTCCAGTTGACGGCGATGTCGCCAATGCCGATCACAGCCTCCTGGTCGAAGATAGGCGTGAGGCTCTGGCCGTTGTTCACGGTATGCCACAGCCCGCCTGTGGCATAGGCGACGTAGAATTCAGCGGGGTCTTCGGGGTTGACTTCCAGGTCATCCACACGCCCACCCTGTATGCTGGGGCCAATATTCCGGAAGGCCACATCCTTTAACAAAGATTTTTGAATCGACGTCTTTTTCGCTGAAAGGCTCTCCCATCGTGCATCTCCGGCCGACGGGGAGACGGTCTGCTGTGCCACTGCGGCGATTGACAACAGGGATCCCATGGCGATCAGCATGGTCTTCGCCGGGAATAGTTTTAATTTTACGATCATCATTGTTTCTTTGTTAAAGTGCTCATGCAATTTAATGCTTCATGCCTTAAATACCGCCACACCATGAAATTGACTTTCATCACCCTGTGCCTGACATTCATCGGCCAGTCGGCATTCGCTCAGCAATGGTTGAGTTATGCCATGCTTGAGAATGGCGATACGATCAATCGTGTGGATTCGAAAAAGATGAAACAGGGTGTTTGGCTGGCGCGTGTAGCGGAACTGAGGGGGGAGCCCGGCTATGAAGAGGAGGGAACCTATCGGGATGACAAGAAGGAGGGGATATGGCGCCGCTTTAATCCGCAAGGCGATATGCTGGCGATCGAGCAATACAAGCGAGGATTCCGTGACGGGAAACAGATGTATTTCACCATGATGGGGGAGTTGCTCAGGGAAGAATCCTGGCGTTCCGTCGATCCGGAAAATCCATATGATACCATCGATGTGCCGGACCTCAATAATCCGATGCTAACCCTGAGTAAGGTCATAAAACATGAAGCCGCGGAAGTCAAACACGGTCCCTGGAAATATTTCGATCCAACCACGGGCATGCTCATGCGGACGGAAAATTATATTTCCGGTCAAAAGGAAAAACCCGGCATGAGCGGTCAAGCATCGACGCCTACATCGGCGGATGCAGAAAAAAAGAAGCCAAAGCCATCGGCCGTGGAGGAATGGGAGAAGAAAAATGCAGGGAAGAAAAAGGTCGCGGTCAGGGATGGAAGAACCGGAGGATGATGAAGCATGACAGCCCACCTTAACAGACAGGCCGTCGGGCTTCAATATCGAATGTGGCGGATGTCAATGATAACCTACCATGCCTTTTGTCTGAAAACAACCTCCGTTGCGTGCACTGCTTCTGGATGCCGAGCATGATGAGATGGTGAAAACAATCGCCACAAGGGTGATGAAAACGATGCTGATTTTTTTCATGACAAATGGTTTGAGGTTAACGAAACCGAATTTTTGAAAGGGTCTAGATTAAAATGATGGCTTGATAAGGATAGGGATGTAGCGGAGATCAGAGGAATGGATTCGGTGGGGAAATGTAAAATAACCCAATCTTTTTCAAAATAGCAACAACAGAACTGTTAATATTTCGTTCGGATGATGACTGCCGATCGCTGAAAACCCTCGGGTATCACCCAAATCGCCAACAAACGGCAGTGCTGCGAAAATAAGACGGCAATCCTGCGAAAATAAGACGGCA
>CAJBPC010000462.1 GCA_903957405.1 uncultured bacterium
ATAATGTGTCTTTATTAAAAAAACTAAAACAAGGATTTACTGAAAATAACCAGGCATGAACAATCAGAAAGAAAAGATACGCAAGTTTGTTAACCAGGGTCTGCTGAAAAACGCTGAAACCCATGCCAGATAAGGGGAAAAGGCTTAAATTCGGTAAGACAAATGCATGAAATATGGCGAAAGCGTTAAAAAAGCCGTGCATCAAAGAAGCCCTACACGAGCCCCCGGCAGTTAACGTTCGTGAATTTTGAGTCTCCGTTCACGCGTCATTTGCCCAGCACGAACCGATGGGTACAATTGGCGTCGAGCATACCATGGGATGACATAGTTGGTGTGTACCGGACACAATTGAATAATTTTTCAACTGGAGCTTCGAATATCAATCCTCGGGTAGCGATAGGTGCATTGATGGTAAAGCATTTATTGAACATTAGTGATCGTGAAACAATCATAGCGATCCAGGAGAATATTTTCATTCAGCATTTTCTTGGATTTGACAGTATGGTTTATGAAGAGCCTTTCAATGCATCATTGTTTGTTGAGATCAGAAAGCGTCTGGGAATGGAACATGTGGAACAGATCAACGATATGATCTATAAACATTCACAGAAAAAATCGATTCATCTTAAAGAGTCTTCCAAACAAAATGACATTACGGACAGGGACGTTGATTCTAAAGATGAATCTGCATCCATTGTTGAAACAGAAGATACGAAATCAAAAATAGAAGCAGAATCACCGATCACTCATTCGGGAAAACTGTTGATTGATGCCACTGCGTGTCCTCAGGATATCGCATATCCTACGGATTTTAAGTTATTGAATGCATCGCGTGAAAAGTCAGAGGAAATCATTGACAAGTTATATGATCCGTCACTTCATGTGTTCAAAAAGCCTCGTACTTATCGCGAAGAGGCCCGTAAGCGCTACCTGCTTGTTTCTAAGAAAAAAGTACGCCGTCGTTCGGAGGTAAGAAAGGCTGTAGGCCAGCAATTACGGTATCTCCGGAGGAATTTATCAACAATAGACAAGCTGTTACACGGATATGATATAACACCTCTGCGTGCACGAGATGCGAAATATCTGGATACGATCAAAATGGTATATGCGCAACAACTTGAAATGTATCGAAAAAGGTCTCACAGTGTTGAGAACAGGATCGTAAATATACATCAGCCGTATGTTCGTCCTATTGTGCGAGGAAAGGAGAAGGCAAAAGTAGAATTTGGTTCTAAAATAAATGTAAGTATTATCAATGGATATTCATTTATCGATCATTTTTCATGGGATGCCTTTAATGAAGGGTCTCATTTAAAGGAGTCGATCGATAAATATAAAATCAGACATGGATATTATCCTGCAGAGGTATCAGTAGATCAGATATATTGTACGCGATCAAATCGAAAGATGCTGAATGATCTGATTATAAAACTGATTGGACGTAAACTAGGCAGACCACCGAAGTCAGGAAAAGAAAAGTTGGATCCCGGAGATCGCAATCCGATAGAAGGCAAGTTTGGTCAAGGGAAAACGAGATACGGACTTGGATTAATCAAAGCAAGATTGCAAGGGACATCAGAAACGTGGGTGTCACTGATCATGCTTGTATTAAACTTAGTAAGGATGGCCAAGGATGGC
>CAJBPC010000463.1 GCA_903957405.1 uncultured bacterium
AATTTAAAGATAGTTTACAAACGGTATCCCGGCTAGTTCCGCCAGGTTTATATTTGACGGGTGAAAGGCGGTAGCAAAGCAAGTTGCAGGCTGGCCCGGAGTGAAAAGCAGGGGGGATTTTTTGTGGTGCGTATCTTGGAATGGCATTTTTCAATCATTAAATCAATAAAATCAGAATCATGAAATCAATTTTTTCGATGCTGGCGGCCATTGCGGTTTCTGCATCCGTGTTTGCACAATCTGCCGATGAAGTGATCGGCAAGCATATCGAAGCCATCGGCGGTAAGGACAACTGGAAGAAGATCAACACCATGAAGTCGGAAGCCATGCTGAATGTGCAGGGGGCGGATGTGTCGTTGACGATGTACCAGGTGCACAATAAGGCCAACAAGCAACAGATCAGTGTGATGAACATGGAGGGATATACCATCATCACCCAGGAAGCCGGGTGGAGTTTTATGCCTTTCATGGGTCAGACGGCTCCGGAAGCCATGACCGCTGACCAGTTGGCGCTGAGTAAGGAGGACCTTGACATCCAGGGAGAACTGCTCGACTACAAAGCAAAAGGCCATACTGCTGAATTCTTAGGCAAGGAAGATGTTGACGGGACGGATTGCTTCAAACTGAAATTCATCCGCAAGAGCGGCTCTGAGAGCAGCTATTTGATCGATGCCAAGACTTACTACATCCTTCGTCGGGTTTCAAAAATCAAAGCTAACGGTCAGGAATCGGATCTGATCGTGAACTTCAGCAATTATCAGAAACTGCCCGAAGGCATCGTCATACCGATGACCATGGAAAACAGCATGCTGCCCGCCCCGATCACTTTTTCCAAGGTGGAGGTCAATCCGACGATCGACAATGCCATTTTTGAAGTGAAGAAATAGGGTTCAATCATTGGCCCTCCATTGTCGGATTCGCATCTGACAATGGGGATTCCCACCCCGAAGTGCAGGATGGAATTTTCCACCGCGCTTCGGGGTTTTTTGTGTGCGATAAGGTCCGGGAGGATCGCGTACCCTGCCGCGGGAAAGTGGAGGCCTGCTCATGAACATCGGACATTAATAACCTCATTATATGCGATTTAATGCCCGAAAGACCCGCAACGCCCGAGACCTCCGTCAGCTGATTGTCTCTTCGTTTCTGAAACAATGAGAAAAACCCCGGAACATATTATTATAAATTTTCAATCTGAAATTATATATATTACTTTTAATATGAAATCCGATCATTGTCTCTTTTCTTGCCAACTAGGGTAGGTATTGGGGTACGTTCTTGGGTGGTGATCATTTTCGTAAACCTCAGTTTTTCACTTTTAAAAGAGCCTTTCATGAGAAGCAAATCGCTTTTGTTGATGTTGGTCGCGGTCTTCATTGTTTTTTCCACTGTCGGTCAATATGCGACGGGGCTTTCATTCAACGACGATGTGTACGAGCGGACGAGCATGATCTCTCCCGCTTTGAAATTTTCATCCCAAGATCTGCCGGTCTATTCGCTCAAATCCCATTGTCCTACACCCGGTAATCAGGGGAGCATCGGATCCTGTGTCGGTTGGGCCACGGGCTATGCCGCTTTGACCATTTCCGACGCCGTGAAATCCGGTAATACCAGCAGGACTTCCATCACCGGGAAGGCCCGGTCGGCCATGTATATTTATTTCCAGATTGCTGAAAAATGCCCTGACGGCAGTGTGATCAGTGATGCGCTGACCCTGGTGAAGACCAAGGGCGATTGTCTTCATGCCGAATTCGGGTCAAATCCCTGCGGAACATCCATACCTACCACGATCCATGGGCAGGCCTCTCAGTTCAAGATCAAGGATTACTATACGCTTTTCAACATCGGGGCCACGACCGAGCAGAAGATCTCCGCGACGCGCAACAGCATTGCCGCCAAGAAGCCGGTGGTGATCGGCATGGTGATGACGACATCCTTTAACAATGTGGGTTCCGCCGGGGTCTACAAACCCTGGGTCGGGGAGCCCAGTATTGGCGGACATGCCCTGACGGTCATCGGATATGATGACATGACCAAGACCTTCGAGCTCATAAACTCCTGGGGCACCAATTGGGGTGATGGAGGATTTTTCAAGATGTCTTATGAAGACTATGCGAGGCAGGTGAAGTATGGCTATCAATTCATCCTCGAGGAAATCGGTCCCCCGACGGGTAAGGAAGTCAATCTGACGGGGAACTTCAATTTCAGGAAATTCGCAGGATACGATGCGAACAACAATAAATACAATTTCGCCGACGCACCGGTCAGTTTCGATGGTAAATATTATAACATCACAAATGTGAAGGTGAATGATTTCTTTCGCATACGGGCCTCCAATGTGACAAAGGACAAGTATGTCTATATCTTCAGCATAAAGCCGGACAAGTCAGCGGAACTGTTGTTCCCGACCAACAAGAAGATCGACGCAGTGACGGTCAAGGACATCCCAATCGTGCCGTCGAACAATGCTACGATCGAGATACCGGTCGATGAAAAGAAGGGACTTACTACGGACATGGCAGGAAACGATATGCTTTGCATTCTGTACAGTGCAGATATGATCAATGACATTGACGATGTGGTGTCCAAAATGAAAGGCGGCAGCGGGGATTTTCTTGTCAGGCTGCAGGGCGCACTTGGTAACCGGTTGATCCCGGCATCAGACATACGGTATGACCCATCCGTCATGGGACTAACGGTGAAGTCTAACCGCGGAGTGATCGCCCCGATCATCCTAAAAGTCAGTGTCAAT
>CAJBPC010000464.1 GCA_903957405.1 uncultured bacterium
CCATGACCCCACCACCCTCAATCGGCAGGGCAATGATGTGGGACCCCAATACCGCAGTGTCGTATTCTTTCATAACGACGAACAGCGCAAAAAGGCGGAGTTCTACAAATCTGAGCTTGACAAAAGCAAAGCCTTCCCGAATCCCATTGTAACGACCATCGAACCGTACACGAATTTCTACAAGGCTGAGAACTACCACCAGGACTATTACAACCGCAATAAGACAGAACCATATTGCTACTTCGTCATCCGACCGAAACTGGAGAAATACGAGAAGGTCTTCGGGGATAAAACGAAAAAACAAGACTGAACCCAGGCCGCCTCTTTAGGGATACCGGAAAGGAAAAATCTTTCCGCCACACTTTACAGCCTACATCTGCGTTCTACTGGTGCAGCAACTCAATTCTATGTCGAAAAATTATGATGCGGTTATCATCGGCGCGGGTCACAACGGGCTGGTAGCCGCAGCTTATCTCAGTAAGGCTGGCAAGAAAGTTTTGGTGATTGAAGCATCCCAGGAGATCGGCGGAGCGACGGCCAGTGCAAAGGTATTCCCCGAGCATGATGCAAAAATTTCCAGGTATTCATATCTGATATCCCTTTTCCCGGATAAGATCATCCAGGATCTTGGCCTGGGGTTCGAGACCATCTCCCGAAGCCTGTCTTCCTATACCCCATATGTCAGGAACGGGATACACAAGGGACTGTGCATCAGTAGGCAATGGGACCATGCGACGGAAGATTCTTTCGTACAGCTCACCGGAAGTCCCCGCGAAGCAAGGGCATGGCGGAATTTCTACGGCAAGATGGAAGCGATGGCAAAAAAGATCGCCCCTACCCTGCTGGAACCCCTTCCCAGCCGCACCGAACTCAGGAACCTTGTCGGCATGGACGATGCATGGCGCATGGTCTTCGAACGACCCATCGGCGAAGCCATCCTGCAGCATTTCGAATCAGACATCGTTCGTGGCATCGTGCTCACCGACGGGCTTATCGGCACACATGCTTCCGCATTCGATCTTCAAGCCAGCAAATGCTTCCTCTACCACCTCATCGGAAACGGAACCGGTGAATGGAAGATCCCAAAAGGCGGAATGGGAGCACTCGTAACGGCCTTACAACGCGCAGCCTTGGGTGCCGGTGCGGAGATCCGGACTTCTGCGAAGGCCGTAGGCTTGCACACCTCAGCAGACAAGGTAGAAGTGCATTTGGAGGACGGGACCTCGGTCACCGGCAAGTATCTCCTCTGCAATGCCGCACCAAACGTATTGGCCTCCCTTTATGGCAAAACTCCGGCAACACCGCCGGATGGCGCACAGATAAAGATCAATATGCTCCTCGAACGCCTTCCCAGATTCCGGTCCGGGATAGACTCCAAAACCGGCTTCGCGGGGACACTGCATATACAGGAAAGCTTTCCGGAACTCGAAAAAGCATATCATGACAGTAAAGCCGGCAATATGCCGGACACCATACCCATCGAGATGTACTGCCATACACTGACAGACGTGTCGATCCTGAGCAGGGAGTTGCAATACCGCGGCTGCCATACGCTGACGCTTTTTGGACTGCATACGCCCGCTTCGCTATTCGATAAAGATCCCGAAGGAGCCCGGCAACTCGCCGCAGAAAGGGCTTTGGCCGGTCTTGACGCCTATCTGGAAGAACCGATACGCTCCTGCATGACCCAAAACGCTGACGGCAGCCTGTGCATGGAAATCAAATCCCCATTGGACATTGAGGCCGAAATATCGCTCCCCCGTGGCAACATCTTCCACAAAAACCTCACCTTTCCGTTCATTGAAGAATCCGGAATACCGGGATGGGGAGTGGAGACGGAAGATCCAAGGGTGCTGATATGCGGATCAGGAGCGGTAAGGGGCGGAGGTGTCAGCGGGATTCCAGGGCACAATGCGGCAATGGCCATCCTTAAAGGAAACTGACGGCAAAAGCGGAAATGTCAGCTTGCCTGATCCACAGGCGATACATGGAAGGAAATCGCCTAGACAAAACATTTCGCTTGTCTAATGAAAGGTGGTCAGACGATTTTCGAATCGAAACAATCCTTCAAACTACCTTGACGCCCGCTGTCTATTCATGTCCACCTTTGTTGTCCTGAGTTCCAGCAGGTTCAATGCATTCGGCTTGAAGCCGCTGACGGCCGGGCTTACCAGCCTTATCACCATATCATACCACAAAGGGATCACAGGCGCCTGTTCCATCACCATGGCATCCATACGCCGGTAGGTGGCCAGGCGGATGCTGTCATTCGTTTCCAGCAGGGCCTCCTGATAGAGTCTGTCGAATTCCGGAATGCTTGTACGGGTGTAGTTCGGCGGCGACGGATTCTTACCATAAAACACACTCAGGTAATTCTCCGCATCGGGATAGTCTGCGATCCAGCTTCCCCGAAAGAAAAGTGCCTGGTTCTTTGCGATGCGTTCCAGCAGGCTGCCACGTTGCATGGCTTCCACCCGCACCGGAATGCCGGCCTCTTCCATTTGCCTGGCCACAAACGCCCCCATCTCCGCGTAGATCGGGATGGTGTACAGGACGACAGGCGGAAGGCCCCTTCCTCCCGGGAAGCCCGCCTCTGCCAAGAGTTCTCGGGCACGGACGGGATCATATGCATAACCCCGGGGCCTGTCGGCATGAAAGCCCGGCAATCCGTAAGGCACAAACCCGTCCTCGGCAGGAATGCCGATCGAGTTGCGGAGATAGAGCATCATCTTCCGCCGGTCTATCGCATGGCTCATGGCCTGTCGGATCTTTTTCAAACGCAGGGGCGATCCTTTCAGAAGGGGATTCATGGTATCCTGCAGGATGCCGAGATATTCCGTGTTGAGGAATGGATGCTTTTGCAACACGATCTTATCCTTCCACTCCTCCTTCAGCTCGCCTTTGCGGCTCAGCACTTCATCCTTGAAATTCGCATCGATGTCGTTCATGAAATCCAGGCGCCCCTGACGGAACTCCAGGAACTCTCCGGCTTTGTTGTCAAGAAACGAGATCTTCACCGCATCCAGGTAAGGCAAAGTCTTCCCGGCACTGTCTTTTTCGAAATAACGGTCATTCCGCAGGAAGATCATCGCCTGCCCTTCCTCCCATGCGCTGAACCGGAAAGGGCCAGTCCCACAGGGGTTTCGGCCAAAATCCTTCCCCAGGCTGCGGGTCACTTCCGGCGGGAGCACCGAGCAGTATTGCATGCTGAGGATGCCGAGGATCGGAGGAAAGGGGCTCTTCAGCTTCAGCAGGAATGTCGTGTCGTTCAAGGCCGTGAAGGGCTGCAGGCTATCCACACGACCGTTGAAGATCCAGGCCCCCGGACTGGCCGTCGCGGGATCGAGGATGCGGGCGAGGGAATGAACAACATCCGAAGCGACCATCTTCCGACCCTTGCCCCCCGGGAAAGCCGGATGGTCGTGGAACATCACATCGTCGCGCAGCGTGAACCGGTATTGCAGGCGGTCCGGGGATATCGTCCAACGCTTCGCCAGCGAGGGCATGATCCGAAGGTCGCCGCCAACCTCCGTAAGACTGTTATACAGCTGATGGGTGGCCCATATGATCGGCTGGTTCTTGGCATATGCAGGATCCAGGGTGCCGATGCCTTCCGGCTGATTGTAACGGAACACCTGCCTGCCCGACCGACCAACGCGGTCGCATGAGGACATGCAGGCGAATGCCAGCAGGCCGAAAAGGAAAAATCTCTTCATGATCCGGATCTATTAGCGTTAAATTTATGACATTGAATCCAACCGCGGCAAAACCTCCGCGGCGAAAAAAAAACTTCATGAGACCTGCCCGTTTTCTACCGCTATTGCTGCTGCCAAGCCTCCTGTTCGCCCAACCGAAGATCTTCACCCGTGCAGACACTTTACGGGGAAGCATAAGCGAAGAAAGGGCCTGGTGGGATGTCACCCACTACGCCATCGAGGTGACGCCCGACTATGAAGGCAAGAAGTTTTCCGGCACGACGACGATATCCTTCAAAGTACTTTCCCCCGGGAAACGCATGCAGATCGACCTGCAGGCACCCATGCACATCGATGCCGTCGAATCCTACGGGACAGCGTTGCGTTTTAACCGCGAAGGGAACGTCTGGCATGTGGAATTCCCCGAATCACTTGTGCCCGGCGCGATGCATTCGGCCGTGATCCGATTCTCTGGAGTCCCACGCGAAGCCGTACGCGCACCGTGGGACGGGGGATGGATCTTCACAAAGGATAAGGCAGGGCGTCCGTGGATGACCGTAGCATGCCAGGGACTTGGCGCCAGCGTGTGGTATCCCTGCAAGGACCACCAGTCCGATGAACCCGACAGCGCATCCATAAGCATAACGGTACCGGATACCCTAGTGGCGGTCGCCAACGGTAGGCTGCGGTCGATGGTTCGGCAAGGTCTGGGTAAGGCCACCTACACCTGGGCCGTGACGAACCCGATCAACAGCTACAATATCGTGCCGTATATCGGAAAGTACGTCGGCTGGCAGGAACAGTACAAGGGGGAAGCCGGTGTGCTGGACTGCAGCTATTACGTCATGGACTATAATCTCGAAAAAGCCAAAAAACAATTCACACAGGCGGCGGACATGCTCCGTTGCTTCGAGCATTGGTTCGGCCCGTATCCGTTCCAAAGCGATGGCTACAAACTGGTGGAATCCTCCCATCTAGGGATGGAACATCAAAGCGCCGTGGCATATGGGAACGGATTCCAGAACGGATATCGCGGAACCGACCTGTCGCGATCCGGGTGGGGACTCAAATGGGATTTCATCCTCATCCATGAGAGCGGACATGAATGGTTCGGGAACAACATCACCACCAAAGACATCGCAGACATGTGGGTGCATGAGGGGTTCACGAACTATTCGGAAACGATCTACACGGAATGCCAGTCAGGAAAAGATGCCGGCAGCGACTATGTGCGCGGTACGAGGCAGCTGATACAAAATGACAAACCGATCGTCGGACCTTATGGCGTCAATGAAGAAGGCTCTGGAGATATGTACTACAAGGGAGGGAACATGATCCACTACATGCGACAATTGTTCCGCGACGATGAACGGTTCCGCATGGCGTTGCGTGGTATGAACGAGACATTCCGGCACAAGACCGTTACGTACGAAGACGTGACCGGTTTTCTGAGTAATCGTGCAGGACGGGACCTGAAGCCGCTATTCGATCAGTATCTCAAGCATACGCAGATACCGGTGCTGGCATACGGCATCAAAGGGCGAAAGCTCCGGTATCGCTGGACGAACTGCATCCCGGGATACAACATTCCCGTTCAGGTGGTGATCGATGCAACCGAAACCATTTGGCTGGAACCCGGAACAAGGGCTAAGACGGTGAAGCTGCGCCGAAATGCCACAGGGATCGCCATACACAAGGATTTCTATGCAGAAAGCCGGAGGGATTGATCCGCAGGGCATCGGGCAATGACCCGCATGACCGGCTCGACATCGCCCCTCCTCCATCGGGGCAAGCCGCCATCTTGAAAAACATCACTTGCGCTTGATCATGAGCACGCTGACGACCGGACGCTCGACGCCTGACGTACTTGGCTTCACCGTTTGCCGGCCACCGACGATCATGGAGGTCGATCCGCCCCCGTCAAGGTTCATGGCATGACTGCAGCCCAGATCTTTCATCATGGCCGCTAGTTCCTGCAGGTTCAGTCCGGCATATCCGGGCACCTGGTTATCACCCTGTATCGCGACCATCAGTACGATCCCTGCTGTGTTGTATCCGATGGCCGAACGAGACCTTGAGCTTGTGTTGTTGATATCTATCAGCTCCTCCTTGTCTGAAATGCGGATCTCGTTGTTGTAGACCAGCATCGGCGACCCTCCGATGCCGCTCAGGATATTCCAGGTTGTCCCGCCGGCAGGAAAGGCAGCATCCGGAACGGCCAGTGGAGGAAGATTCACATCATTCGGACTCGGAACCGGATAGCTTTGGATGTTTTCATTACCACTACCGATATGGTAGATCCATGCGGCAGAGGGTGCGCCGGTTGCAAGCATCCCAAATGCGGCACGAGTGGGATAATAGTGTCCGAGCGGCCTGCTGAGGAGTTTGATGTTCGGGGAACCCGTCACATTGTTATGCTTCACCAGGCTGTAGGACTGGTTTGAACCGAAGTATCCGCCGTTGATGCAGGCATACACCGTTCCAGGTTCCTGCTGGACGAAGGCCGCAGGTGTCTGCGCGGCAGCGGCCATTACCGGTTTGAATTCAAGGGAGGTGTTGCTGCTCTCGTATGCAAAGCAGTAGGCACGGGTCTGTTTTCCGCCCCAGGTACTATCGAATGTATATAGTTGCACGTTCCCCGGGAAGTTCACCGTAGAAGACTTGTCATGCTTCCATCCGGGAGGCAGCTTGATGAGCGGGGCCACCACGACCGGGGGTACCGGCGGAACGGGAGGCACAGGCGTGATGCTTCCTGTGGACTTAGAGCATCCCAGCACGGAAATAAACAAAATGGAAGCCAGCAGCAGTCTCATGTTTTTTTGATTTATCTGAATGGATGCCATGCAGTCTTTCCGATCGGGTTGACCACTGCAGCCATGTGTTGATGATTAATACACTTTCGAGGTCAGAGATGGCAAGGTTTCGTAGTAGAAGAAACTTTCACCCCTGAACCCATACTTCCGATTGAGTCGTATCATCTCCCGGAGCATATCCTCATTCACACGGTACCCGCTGCCGAGGGAAGTGAGGATACCCGGGAACACTTTCCTGCGCAGCCTTCCGGGCACTTGCCCGCTCAGCTCCTTCAGGATCTTTTCATATGCCCCGATGTCGTACCGGTAAAGTTGCGGAAGGAGATTATCAGCGTATCCTTCCTTCAGCCACTTCGGCCAGTCCTGCAGGTATTGCTCGAGGCTCCAAGGGTAAATGCTCGGTGCCCACGACACTTTACAGCTGCTGCGGACATTCTTGACGGCCGTGTAAAGCGATCGCGCATATGCACTCAACCTGTCGGCCCGCCATTGCGTCCATGCCGAATCCCCTGAACGCTTCGGTTGAGCCTTACCGTTATGTTCACTCATGTAGCGAGCGGTCGTCCATTCATCATACCCCCCTTCGGAGGGCATTGCAGGAAGCCTGTCATCCCCCTGTATGCCGTCCACATCATAGTTTGCGACGACTTCCGTCACCAGGGACGTCATCATATCCTGCACTTCCGGGTGCAGGGCGTTCCACCAGTAGAAGCCGTTCTTCTTCAGCAGGTGTCCGTGGACGTCGCGGCCGGCCCAGTGCGGATATTTCCGCAGCCATGTCGTGTTGGAATCCCCGTAGGCGTAAGAGAATCCGAACTCGAACCAGGCATAGACGCGGATCTTTCGGGCATGTGCCTTTTCGATGATGACTTTCAGGGGGTCCATCCCTTTGTAGAGGGGGTCCTGCCGGATCCCGACATACTGTTCCGCGACGGTACTCGGGTGCATGGTGAGGCCCTTGTTCCATACGACGACGAAGATCGTGTTGATCCCATACTTCTTACAGTTGTCGACTGCTTTCTGGATGTTCTCCTCTGAAAGCAGCGCATCACTGGCGACGTTTGTGATCCAGGTTCCGCGGATGGGCTGAGCCATTGCATGCGCAATACCCAGGGCAAGGGACAGTGTCAGGAGCATTCCGATCTTCATATTCAAATGGTTGATTTATATTCCATGTACCTGTCGAACAGCCGGTGTGCCTGTGGGTAGGCCGACTGGGGGCTCATGAAATGAGAGAATTCGAAGGTGATGGCCTTTTCATAGCCTTGTCGCCTGGCCGCTTCGAGTTTCAGACGGAGTTTTTCGAACTTGATCGGCAGGAACTTGATGGGCATGTCGCGGTCGAAGGATTCCGCATTCGTCCAGCACTGCAGGCCGTGCCGGTCCGCCATCTCCTTGTTGACGCGGAAAAAAGCGTCCAGTTCGTCAAAGTCAATATGACCATCCTGGAAAGCAACCGCATCAACGGCCCCGGTGATGCCGCTGAAGATCTCATCCCACTCCCGCTCATGTTCCCTCAGGCTGACTGCATCCTCCTTTGTCATGTCGGCACTTGCCGCCAATACGGCCTTCTTTCCGTCGATCCACGGGGATATCAACACCGGCAGGCCGCCACTCACATCCTTGCACATGCCGCCCAATGTGCGAAATGCCTCCACGGCACCCATCGTGCGGCGGCTGATCTCCATACTCAGATACCATCCCCGGAAAGAAGGATGATGACCATAGCGCCCCCATGCCTCCTCGATGACGAATTTGTTGGACTCCGCCTCCTGCGACAGGTCACCCGTGTCCCAATAGAAGCCGCTGTCATACAATCCGAAATAGAACTGCATCCCATAACGGTCGGCAAGTGTCAGAAAGAGTTCAGCAAGATCAGTGGGTGGTGTATGACAACCGTGACGACCAATAAGGTAAGCGGAAGGATAGGTGATGAATTTTCGGTAGCCGCAACGGATCATGATGACCGTATCGATGCCCATATCCTTCATATGCCTGAAATCACGATCCCATTCGACTGCACCCCAGTTCTGGTGAGGTATGTCATGACTGATCTCATCAATAAAAGTCCCTGTGATCTGCATATCGTATGAATTATCTGCCCCGGGAATTCATTCCGCAGGATGGATTTCCGCAGCCATGATGCATGTTCCGATCATAATTTATCCCACCAGTATTTTTTCAGCAACCAGCTCGTCACGAAGAACACCATCACCCATATCGCCAGTTGGGTATGATCGCGAATCATGAGGTAGATCGGGATCAGCACCTGGGCCATTTGCCATGCCATGCCTGTAAGGATATTGAAAGCGTCTTTACCGAGGTCCTGATTGGGTATGAATGACGGATCTTCCTGCATGACCTCCTTCTTGACCGGTCCCCACCATCCCCATGGCCTTGTCTGCCGGTAGAAAGACTTCACCGCATCCATGTTATCCGGGGCTGTCATAAAGGTACCCGCCAGGCAACCGATGAGGGAAAACAGGAAGATGACCGGGAAAAAGTAGATGTCAGGGACCGGACCGGCAATGCCCAATCCCTGCAGGATGGCGTCTTTGAAGAACAGGAGGATGGTTGATGCGATGAGTCCGGCAAGCATCCCGCCGAAATAACCATACCCGTTGAAACGCCACCATATCCATTTCAAGACGTTGGCGCAGGCATATCCCCCGTAAAGCGCGGAAGTGATCCAAAGGGTGAGCGTGTTCAGCGATGCGGCATTGAAGCCCAGGATGACGCCCAGTATCACCAGCAGCAGCGAGGAGGCGATGCTGAGTCGGATGAGTTTCTTCTGCGAGGCGTCGGGATCGATGTACTTCTTATAGATGTCATTGACGATATATGCGGGAGCGGCGTTGACGAATGCGGCGAAAGTGCCCATGAAGGCGGCCAGCAGGCCCGCCAGCAAGAGTCCTTTCCAACCTGCCGGGACGAATTTATTGATGGCCAGCGGGAGCACCTTCTCGAAATCGATGTCCTTTCCCATGGCGGCGATCTCCGGCTGCAGGTAGACAAGTCCCAGCACCGCGAATCCCGCCACCATCAGATACCTGGGGATGTACATGACAGCGATCGTGGCGGCACTCATCTTGGCCGCATCGGAAGGGGTACGCGTACTCAGGATGCGCTGCATATCGTAGCTGGGCACCGGTCCGGCAAGCGAAGCGAACACCCCCTTGAAGAGCATCATCATGAACAAAGCCCCAAAAAGCCCAAAGCCATCTTGAGCGATCTTATCCTTGACACCGGGGTATGGAGTATTCGACCAGTCAAGACCGAGTTCCATCCCGAAACCCAGCCGCCCCCAACCTTCCGGTGTCACCGCCGCTATCTGCTCGCCGGTGACAGACGTGTAAGCAATGTATCCTATCACCAGGCAACTCAGGGTCATGATCAGGAATTGAAGCACCTCCGTGACGACCACGCTGTACATTCCCCCCTTGAGGGTGTAGAGCGTAGTGATGCCTATCAGCAAGAGCGCATAGCTCTGTTCATTCCGGAGATGTATGGGGCCCATGGAAAGGGAAAGGTCGTATGGCAGGATCGAGGTGCAGAACTTTCCAATGCCCTCAAAAAAATACGCCATGAAACCCAGCACACTCACAATCGCAAAAACAACGATGATGATGTGTGAAAGCTTCGCACCCTTGCCGTCTCCGAACCGGAAAGTGATCCACTGGGCACCCGTCATGGTGTTGCTCCTGCGCATCCAAGCGGCAAGGAAAACGAATACGAACACCTGATTCCATACAGGCCAAAGCCATGGGATCCAGGCACTTTTGAGGCCATAGACAAAAAGGATCATGACGGTCCACATCGTACCGCTGATGTCCCACATGCCGGAGGCGTTGGACAATCCCAGCATGTACCACTTGAAGTTGTTCCCACCCAGAAAATAGGAGGCCATATCTCGCGTGGCCCGCTTCGAAAGGTAAAACCCCAGCCCAAGCGTACCCAGCAGGTAGAGCCCTATGATCAAACTGTCTAACCAATGCAGACTCATACCCGGCTATTTAAAAATTTTAATTAACTACCCCTTAAAGCTAAATTTATTTATTTAATTTAGTCAGACCGATGAGCAAATTTATTTATTCTCTGTCCTTTCGATCCATTGATTATCGCTCTCATCTGTGGCGATGTTTGATTTTCTGCTGCTTTGCTTTGGGTTGTTCCAAAAACCCCAAAGATCCGGCCCCGCCGACGCCGCTTCCACCTCCGGCTACACCCGTTTGGGATCCGAATGCATTCCGGGGTGTCTGGATCACGACAACTGCCAGCACGGCCATGGACAGCCGCGACAATATCAAACAGATGGTGGACAACTGCAAGAAAGGGGGCATCAACCATCTCTTTGTGGTGGTGTACAACAATGCCCGAACGATGTACCCCAGCACGGTCATGCAAAATCTCGTCGGCCGTCAGATACTGGAAAAATTCGAAGGCCGGGACCCGCTGCGCGAGATAATCGAAGAGGGACACGCTGCAGGACTAAAGGTGCATGCCTGGTTCGAGTACGGCTTTTCCTCATCGTATTCCGCAAACGGAGGTCCCATCGTCATCGCAAAGCCCCATTGGGCGGCGAAGGACTTCAACGGAAACCTCGTCGTAAAGAACGGGTTCGACTGGCTGAATCCCTTCCATCCGGAAGTGCAGCAGTTCATGATCGACCTGTTCCGGGAAGTCGTCACGAAATACGATATCGACGGTGTGCAAGGCGATGACAGGTTGCCGGCAGTACCGTCAAGTGCGGGATACGATGCACACACCGCCGCATGGTACAGATCCGAAAAGGGCATCGATCCGCCACCTGATGGCAAAAATGCCAATTGGGTGGCATGGAGGGCCGGGAAGTTGAATGCATTTCTGAAAAGACTCAGGACAGAGGTGAAAGCGATCAAGCCGAACCTGCTGGTGACCATGTCGCCCTCTCCCTATCCGTTTTCACTGACAGAGTATTTGCAGGATTGGCCGGTATGGGTAGACAGCGGCTACGTCGATGCCGTCTTCCCTCAGGTCTACCGGTACGACATGGCGGCCTACAATACCGTCCTCATCCAACAGAAGGACATCCTGAAGGGTAAGACGAACATCTGCTACCCGGGCGTTTTGGTGAAGTCGGGCACCTATGTAGCTACCGACGGGTTCCTGACACAGATGATACAGGCCAACCGGAATGCAGGCTTCAAAGGAGAGTCTTTTTTCTTCTACGAAGGCGTCAAGGATAAACTGCCCTTCTTTCAGGGGCAGTATCCATTTATCAAGTGATTCAAGAACATCCTCATTGATGCGACGGATATGTGTGCCATATTACAGCATCGCCAATCAATACCCATGCGATATTCCCTCATCACCGGCGCAGCCATGCTGTTAGCCCTCCAGGTTTCTGCCCAAAAACTCACCCGGTTTGTAGATCCTTTCCTGGGCACAGGCGGTCATGGCCACGTCTATCCGGGAGCGACCGTCCCCTTCGGGATGGTTCAGCTGAGTCCAGACAATGGCGTCAATGGCTGGGACTGGTGCAGCGGATATCATTACAGCAGCGATAGCATTGCCGGCTTCAGCCATACACACCTCAGCGGAACGGGTATCGGTGACTGGTGCGACATCTCCGTCCTGCCCCTGCCCGATGACCGAGACCTTGTTCGTCAAGACAGGATACGCCTACCCTTCTCCCACGCCAACGAATCTGCAAAACCGGGATACTATGCCGTCGGCTTCGACAACGGGATCCGTGCCGAGCTGACGAGCACGACACGAAACGGATACCATCGCTACACCTTTCCCGGCCAGTCAGGCTGGCTGCGATTCGACATGGGCTTCACCATCAACTGGGATTCCGCGACTGCCGGGATGCTGAAAGTCGCCGACGACAGCACCCTCATCGGCTCCAGGTTCTCGACGGGCTGGGCCAAAGGGCAACGCGTGTTCTTTGCCGCACGCTTCTCCCGACCGATCAGGGAAATCCTTTGGTCTGGAGATAGTAAAGCTGACGGGCGACAACAGACCGGGCCGACATCGAGGGCATCTCTCCGATTCGAGGTGAACGGATCCCCCTTGTACACCCGTGTGGCGATCAGCACCATCGGAACGGACGAGGCACTGGCAGCATTGCAGGAGACCGACGGCGCCGGATTCGACCGGGTGTCGGCCGACGCGGAGCGGCTCTGGGAAACGGAACTTGAAAAGATCCGCATCGACACCACCGACCGTGACAAGGCCGTGACGTTCTACACCGCACTCTACCGCACCTGCCTGTCACCTGTCATGCATTCAGATGCCGACGGACGTTACCGGACCCATGACGGGACAATCAGAAAGCAGACTAACGGTGATAAATACACGATATTCTCCCTCTGGGACACTTTCAGGGCGCTGCACCCCCTGTTCACCATCACCCAGCCCGGCAGGGTGCCCGACATGATCAACAGCATGCTGTCGTTCCACGACGACAACGGACTGCTGCCGGTATGGGACATCAGCACCTGGGAAGCCAATACCATGACCGGGTACCATGCGATCCCCGTCATCGCGGATGCCATCCTGAAAGGCATCCCCGGCTTCGACAGGGAAAAGGCCTACGAGGCGATGAAGAAGAGCGCAAACCAGCTGCAGCGCGGCACGCCGGACTTCATTCGCTTCGGGTACATTCCGCAGGAGAAGCATGGCTGGAGCGTGACCTACACGCTCGAATACGCCTTTGACGACTGGTGCATCGCACAGGTCGCCGCAAAACTCAACCGTACGGAAGATCATGCATATTACATGAAACGGGCCATGAACTACAAGAACCTCTTCGATCCGGCGACAGGCTTCATGCGTGCGAAAGACAGCTCCGGAAGGTTCATCGAACCATTCGACCCGCTCATCTCGGAGCATGGATTCGAGGGACAGTATATCGAGGGGACAGCCTGGCAACACAGCTTCTTCGTGCCGCACGACATAGAAGGATTCGCCGCCTTGCAAGGAGGCAGATCGCAACTGGTGAAGAAGATCGATGAACTGTTCGCCTCGCCATCGATCCTGAAAGGGGATAACGTATCTGCGGACGTGACCGGACTCATCGGGCAGTACGCGCACGGCAACGAGCCCTCCCATCACATCATTTACATGTACACCCTTCTTGGCAGGCCCGACCTTGCCGCCAAATGGGTCGGCCTAGTGGCTGACAGCATGTACAAGACCGGCCCTGACGGCCTGATCGGCAATGATGACTGCGGACAGATGAGTGCCTGGTACGTCTGGTCCTGCCTTGGCATGTATCCCCTGAACCCCGTCTCGGGTGAGTACGTGTTCGGTGTTCCCTTGGTGAACAAAGCGACGATCCGGCTGGAAGGCAAAAAACAACTATCCATGACCGTTATCCGCCGCAGCGGAAGTGACGCAAAAGGGATCGTTTCCGCAAAACTGAACGGACGGCGGATACCGGTGCGCTCCATTTCGCACCAACAGTTGCAGAAGGGAGGAAGGCTGGTCTTTACCGTGAACGAATAACGGATCCTCCGCAAGGAAAAGGACTGAAACGCGAATGGTCCGCAGAAGCATCTTATCAATGCCTCTGCGGACCATTTGTCATTTCTTGGGGGGAAATAAGGGGGCAGTGTAGAAACACCGCCCGTTACATACTAAAAACGACTCATAAGGCTATTCGATCACCACCCGGGGTTCTGCGTCATGCCCGTGGGGTTGGCATCGACTTCGAACTGAGGGATGGGCCACAATTTATATTTCGCATTGTTGTTCGCGCGGGTCTGGTTGCGGAATCTGATCCGGTCGTTGATGCTCGCGCCGTAATCCGGAACCTCATTGGCGTCGAAAGTGGGGTTAGCCGGAGCGACGGCGGGATTGAGTGCGAAACCCACGACAGGCCCGCTGTTGGCGGTCTCGTAGATATTCCATCTTCTGAGGTCGAAGAGCCTGTGCCCTTCTCCTGCCAGTTCCACGACACGCTCCCTGCGGATGATCTGCCGCAGTTGAGCAGGGCTGGTTGTCGTCACACTGGGTTGGCCGACACGGTTTCTGACACGGTTGACCGCAGTAAGCACGGTGGCATCAACCTCTCCGAGCTCGGTCTTCGCCTCGGCATACAGCAGCAGGATATCGGCAAACCGCATGTTGATGTATCCGGTCTTGTGTTCCCAGATATACTGTGTGGAATCGATGTATTTTCTCCATACATATCCCACCCCGCCGATATTGCCAGTGGCGCTCACCTGCCACTGGATGCCCGCAGCCTGAGCACCTATCCAGTCGTTGTTGCCCGCGATGTTGTCATAGCGCTGTGTGCTCCAGTTCCACCTGAATCGCACATTGGTGTGGATGTTGAAGATCGTTCTCTCCATGGGGTTGACATATGGCAGGGACGGGGTCAGCAGGGTTCTGTAAGCCATCGTGTCACCGGGCATGTAGATCGTCCATTTGAGGCGGGGATCGCGGTTGATCCGGGGATTGGTCCGGTTATAGACGGCGGACTGGTCGATGCGAAACCCATCACTCCCCTCAAACCTGTCGACGAGTGCCTGTGTGGGGAAATGGCTGCTCTGAGAGTTGGTGACTTGTCGTGGAACACCCAGGATCGGACCCCAGTTCTGGGGATTTGCCAGGTCTGTGGGATAGGTCATGTTGAACATGATCTCGCGGTTCGTGTTGGCCGCCTGTCCGGAGAGCATGAACAGCGCGGGATAGCTGGGATTCAATCCGTACTGGTTCAAATCAATCACCGCCTTGGATGCAGTGGCCGCCGTGCGATGGTCTTTTATGAGCAGAGCGAGCTTCGCCTTTAGCCCAAGCGCCACGCCGATGTTGACCCTTCCGTTGGCGATGACGGGCTGTGCGCCTGCCGTCACAAAACCGGCAGCAGCCTCATCCAGATCTTTGTAGAGTTCCGCCACGATGGTCGCTACAGGGGTACGGCTGGCCTTTAGTACTTCATCAACCCCGGGAGCCTTATTATACCAAGGCACGTCCCCGAACATGTACATGAGGTTGAAATACGCCCATGCCCGAAGGACCAGCGCCTCCGCACGGATGCGCGCGAAAGTGGCTGCAGAAACGTTTGTGCGGCCATTCTCCATGCCGGTGAGTTGCTGATTGGCACGTTGCACCAGTTTAAATGACTGATTCCAGCATGTGTTCACCAGTGCGTTATTGATGAGGAAGGGTCCCCCGTCGCCCATGGCCACGAAGTCTTCTGCATTGCCTCCGCGTTTGATGGCCAGGTCGGTGGACGCTTCCACTGAAAACATAAGCGGAGTATTGTTGGGGAACACCCAGAACGCTGATGCATAGACACCATTCAACCCGAGTTCCATCTCATCGGCAGTCGCAAGGTAGTTGGATGCAGAGGATGCATCCAGGGGCTTCCTGTCGAGGAACTTTTCACAACCCGTCACTCCCAGCAGGAGTGCTAGCAAGGGCAGATAGATATGTTTTTTCATTGTCTGTTGTTTAGTGTGTTTAGAAGTTGACATTCAGCCCCGCAGTCAGGGTGCGCATCAATGGATAGAATTCCGCGTTGGCATTGTTGATCTCGGGATCGAATCCATTCCATGCCTTGGTGAAGGTGAGCAGGTTCTGTCCGCTGACAAAAACGCGCAATGAGCTGATCTTAACCTTACCCAGCACTGCCTGTGGCAGGGTATATCCGAGGTTGATGTTCTTCAGCCTGAAGTAGGCGGCACTGCGTATCCACCAGTCGGAAGCGACGAAATTATTCCCGCCAAAGCCGGAAGGCAGCAATCGGGGGAAAAGCGCACCGGTGTTATCAGGTCTCCAGGCATCGGTCTGTATCTTCAGCAGTGAAGCGATGAAGTCGTTGCTCGCAAATGGCACCGCGCCCGTCCCGCTGAGGTAGTTCTCCCGTTTGCCCACACCCTGACCGAAGAGGTTCAGGTCGAAGTTCCCATAGCCGATGTTCAGGTTGATGCTGTACTCAAAACGCGGAAAATCATTGCCCAGGAACTGGCGGTCCATGGCATCCACCTTTCCGTCGGGCTTTCCGTCGGCACCGCTGACGTCGGCATATTTCATATCGCCGGGCTTCGGTCCGGTGGACAGGCCAGCGCTCCATGGAATGCCAAACTGCACCGGAGAGTTCTTGATGTCACTGGAGTCTGAGAAGAACCCAAGGGCCTTGTAACCGAAATAAGAACCAAGGGCGTATCCGGGCGCTGTCCGGGTACTGCCACCATCTATGAAGGGAAGGCCTTCGATGAGTCCGGTCACCTTGTTCTGCACATCCGACAGCATGAAGGTTCCGTCAAAGCTCCATTTATTCAACCGTTTTTTATAGTTGACGGCCACTTCCCATCCTTTGTTCTCCATATTTCCCGCATTCACAAAGGGGTTTGACAACCCACCGGCCGATGCAGGTAAAACACGGGGAAGGATCATATCCTTGAGTGTCTTTACATAATAGTCCGCCGTGACGGTGATGCCACCCTTGAATGTCAGATCGAGTCCGACATTCCACTGCCGGGAAGTCTCCCATCCGATGTCGGGGTTTGGAAACTGAAGTACTGCGACGCCCAGGTTGTTCAGGCTATTAAAGTAGGTGTTGGTCCCGTTATTGGGATTGAGGTAGCTGGAATTGCCATAGAATGCATCGAATGCATAAAAGGAGCTGAAGTTCTGGTTGCCATTGCCACCGATGGATCCCCTCAGCTTACCGAAGGTGACCACGCTGGAAGCATCATCCCAGAAACCTTCCTTGCTGAAGATCCAGCCGGCGGATACGGCTCCGAAATTTCCCCATTGCTTATCACCTACCTGGGAGAAGCGGGAAGAACCATCGCGACGGCCGTTCACTTCAAACAGATACTTATCCCGGAAAGCATAGTTGAGCCTGCCGAAGAAACCGACAAGGGCCAGCTCCGACACACCGGCGTTGTTGTCGCGTGCACCTGTACCGAGGTTCAGATAGGGTTGGTTCGGATTGGTGAAACCGATCCTTGACGCACCGAAGAAATAGTTCTCATACAATTCATTCTGCGCACCCGCCATGATCTTGAAGTCATGGTCTTCCTTCACCCTGAAAGCATACGTAGCCTGCCCGGTGTAGCTCGTGTACAGGTCGTTCCTCCAAGACTCCGACAGGGAGGTGGTGCCTGGCCAAAAACTCACCCTGTCATATCCCTGGGTGGTCAGGTTGGGCTGGTAGATGTCTGCATTCTTCGTGAATGACTTGGTATAGGGATTTCGCTTCTCGCGACCCCATGCGCCTTCGATCTCCAGCCCTTTCACAGGATGTATGTTCAATCCGACGCGCGTGAGCATCGTGTTGCCCTGGGTGACGGCATTACCGGTGGACTCTGCCATGGCGATGGGGTTCCTGTTGTTCGTCTGTGCCGCCGTTCCGTAAAGGCCTGGACCGAATTTTCCCGCACCCAGTGCAGGAAGACCGATGGCCTGACGGATGATGAACTCAGGGCTTCCCGTAGAGGGGTTGACCGTCTTGTTTTGGTTGAAGCCCAGCACCCCCGTAAGGGTCAGCCATTTATTGATCTTGTA
>CAJBPC010000465.1 GCA_903957405.1 uncultured bacterium
CCTGACCGATCCTGAAAATAAATACAAATAATGCAAACAAGATGAAAGTCCCCAATACAATCGAAGAAAAAGATGGCCGATCCGACATCGGTGCGGACATACTGGCGAACATCAACGACCCAAAGAACCTTGAGCGATTATACAGAAAAAATGAACTACGCTTCCAGCGTGGATTCAATGATCTCTATCCTGCCATAAAGGACCATGCGGTTGCCGGGTTCTGGCACGAAAGACTGCATTTCAAACAGGATTCGACGTTTCGGGGATCGAGGAATGATGTCATTTTCATCCTGCTGGCATCATTGATCACGGGTCTTCTTGCTAAAATCCCTCTATTCACCGGCATAGAGGAGGATCTCTTTTTCTCGCGGAATATCGGACTACTGGCATTTCCGATGTTGATGGTCTATTTTCTCTGGAAACAACAAACCGGATATCAACAGTGGATCCTGCCTTTCTTGTCCGTGGTGGCATCTGCATGTTATATCAACTTGCTCCCCTACGACAACTCCAGTGATTCGATCATGCTGGCATCGATGCATCTCCCGATTTTCCTGTGGGTCATCCTGGGATATGCTTTCATCGGCGGGGATCTGAATGACGGAAGGAAGAAGATCGATTACCTACGGTATAACGGAGACCTGGTCGTGATGACATCCATCATCGTCCTTTCCGGGATTTTGTTCACGGCGATCACCATCGGATTGTTCGACCTTATCGGATTGAACATTGGGGAATTCTATTTCCAGCATGTAGCGATCTGGGGTATCGGAGCAATTCCCGTCCTGGCCACGCATCTGGTCAGAAACAATCCCCAGATGGTGAATAAAATGTCTCCACTCATAGCGAGGATTTTCACCCCTTTGGTGTTCGCAACCCTGTTGGTTTTTCTGTCCGCATTGATCTACACGGGCAAAAATCTCTATGACGACAGGAATATCCTATTGCTCTTCAATGTGGTTTTGATAGGCGTGATGGCCCTGATCCTTTTTTCGGTGACGGAAGCCACGAAACAGGACCGTGGAAGGCTGAACCTTATGTTTTTAGTCGGACTTTCCGTGCTGAGCATCATCATCAATGGGATTGCACTCTCCGCGATCGTCTTCCGCCTGTCCGCATATGGCATGACACCCAACAGGATCGCCGTTTTGGGTGGAAACATCCTTATATTCATCCATTTGATTTTTGTCGCGCATCGATTGATCCGTGCCCTTCGTGAAAAGGAAACAATGGAAAAGGTAGAATCTGTCATCACGCTGCTCTTGCCTGCCTATGGCATCTGGACGGCTTTTGTGATATTCATTCTGCCATTGCTGTTCCATTTCAAGTGAGCGCTCCGGCAATCTCCATACCGACAAAATATAAATACAAATCAGTACCTTGATATCATCTTGATGACATCAAAAAGCAAGCGATGTTCAAATGAATATGTCAAGCAACACAACAACCAAACCGATCGGGCATGAAAGAGACCTCAAATGATCCGTTACACGGAAAAACATTGGAAAGCATCGTTACGGAATTGGTCGCATTTCTCGGATGGGAGGATCTGGGTCAGCATGTCCGCATTAATTGCTTCAACAGCGATCCGAGCATCCAATCGAGCCTCAAGTTTCTTCGCAAGACGCCCTGGGCAAGGAAAGAGGTGGAAGACCTGTACATCCGGATGAAGGAGAAGCGCATCGGATGATGGCCGGTTTGGTCATATTTTAGCGGGGCTGCGCGTTCGGATCCTCTGCCACAGGCTGCCCTGCCAAGAGCGGAGATCCATCATCGGCTTTTCGAAGTATTTATACAGCAAGTGAGCCAGTATGAAACTGATGACATAGTATAAAACATGCAAGAATACGGCTTCCCTGATGTTCGTGGGTTTATCGATGAAAGTCACCATCACATTCAGGATCAATGAAAAATGCAGCAGATAAAGAGCGTATGAGATCATGCTGACATATGTGATGGGGACACTCACGAATGATGGTACTTTCCGGAGACCGCTGAGGAAAGGCAGGATGAGAAATGTGCCCATCAGCTCCTGATAGGGATAAAATATCATCAAATTCAAGTTTACGAAGAAATAGAACTGAATATTGGTGAACAGCAAGATCGTGCCGATCATCAATGCCGGATATTTTACCCTATGCCATATCGATGCGTGATAATGCATCACATACGCAGCGAGTATCCCGAACGCGATCGAGTCCATCCGGTAAAAGACGATCTTCCTGAAAAAAAACGGAGTTATCTTTTCCTGCAGGATCGCTTTATAATCCAATGTGAGGACATGGGGCAACAAGTTCAAAACCCTTGCGATCAGCGGGTAGCCCAACATGAAAAGGATCGACAGGAGCATCCAGTTCCTGAATCCCGCCTTCGGGATCGCTTTGGAAAATCCCCATAAGACCAATGGATAGACCAGATAGAACCATTCTTCCACTGCCAGGCTCCATGCCACTCCGAAGAATTCAGAATGCTTCGTGAATAGATTCTGACAAAATATGAAAAATGAAAAATCGAATCCTTCAGTCGAATGGAAAGCCATTTGCATATAGATCAACACCAGCAACAATACCAGGTAATAATTCGGCAGGGTCCTGAACCATCGGAAGCGCCAGAATTTTCGGATCATGGGGAAGTCTATCTTTTGCTTCGACATATCGCGGATGATGATCCCTCCGATCAGAAAACCACTGAGGACAAAAAAAAGATTCACCCCGTCAGGATACCAGAATCTGGTTGCGGAAGCCTTGAAAAAAGGAGTGATATAATGTTCTTTGGCATGAACCCGCATCACAAGAAAGATCGCTACGAACCTCAACAGATCAAGTCCGAATATCCTCTTTTCCATGTTCAGCTCGATCTTCATGATCGCCATAACAACCCATTTAAGCCATGTCGATTTCAAAAAAGCTACATCGCGCAGTGTCTCACATAAAAGAATCATTTTGAACGCTTCTTTCAAGAAAATATAGCTGTATCATACAACGTATTCTATTGCCTTCATTGATGCCCAAGCCTGCTAGAGTGAAAGGGGAAATAGAGGACCAAAATCTGATATTAAAAACGCTGCATTAAACACTTGCCCATATCGGGTCTGATCAAAGCGAGATCACCATTCCGGTGCGTACGCTTTCATCGCAGGCGAATGCTATGCGAAGGCTGTTGACGGCGTCGTCAACATGATCCGAGAGGTCGATATCCTCGTGTATGGCTTTTATGAAATACGCCTGTTCGCGGTTGCAGAGTTCCTGATGGTCGGGCTCGTCTGTCAGATCGATCCATTCATCCGGGCGAATGAAGGCGTTCCGCTCATCCAGTTCGGCATGGTGAAGCCGCAGCGATTCGGTCCGGGTATGCGATGACACCGCGTCTGACTGTCCCGCTGCAGCGGCATCTTTTGCCACGATGGATATGCATCCTTTCGGACCGATGACGTCCTTCACGAAAAAGGCCGTTTCGCTCATCATGGGTCCCCAACCTGCTTCATACCATCCCACCGAGCCATCTGCAAAACGGATCTGCAACTGGCCATAGTTGTAATTACCTTCCGGTATCTCTTCCGTCAGCCTCGCCCCGATGGCAAATACCTGAACAGGTTT
Organism: uncultured bacterium; assembly: GCA_903957405.1. GTDB lineage: Bacteria > Bacteroidota > Bacteroidia > Chitinophagales > Chitinophagaceae > Pollutibacter. The sequence goes on from CAJBPC010000465.1 coordinate 3,597, forward strand.
CGATCGGGTCATCTGACACATCACATCGATATAGTGCACGCCGCAGTCCACGATCGGACTCAGGCTTTTCATCAGGTTGCGGTGGACATCCCACATGTATCCATGGCTTTGCTGGTTCAGGTTCATCCGCATGACCAGGGGTTTGCCGAGTTCCCGAGCAATCTCTATGAAACGGATCCAGGAAGGGTGGTGCCGTAGGATATACCCCACAACGAGTTTCTTGCCAGACCTCCTGGAGGCTTCAGCAACCCTTACGGCCCCTTCCACACTATCCGCCAAAGGCTTCTCGATGAATACATGACAGCCCTTGTCGAAAGCCATGATGGCGAAAGACTCATGCGTATCGGGATACGTCGAAATGCAAACGGCATCAGGCGCCGTGGCGTCAAGGGCTTCGGCATAGTCACTGTACAGTGCATACCCGCCGCCAAGCTTCTCATTCAATACTTCCTTGCTCTGCCCGGTGGAGACGATCCCGCAGATCCGTACGCCCTCCATCATCGCCAGGGCCGTTGCGTGTGCAGCCCCCATATTTCCGCATCCAACGACCAGTACGCGCAATGGTTTGTCTGTATTCATATCACCTCAGAGTTGTTATAGTTTTCAGAAAAAGGAAGTTCAGGTGAACACGCTATCGCAACGGTTCAGGAATGCAGCATCATTCGTCATAGAAGGTTCATGCATCTTTGGTCATTTGAGTGCCGCGACCTCTGCGTTGAAATATCCGACGATCTGTTTCACATCAGGGACATTATTGTACCAGTTGTCTTCATGCTCGATCGAGAAGGTCCCCTTGAAACCCTGGCGCTTCAGCTCCGCCAATACGGCAGGGATATTAATGACACCTGTTCCCGGGATCATGTCTGCGGCATCGACCTTCCCCATTTCCCTGATATCCTTCAGATGCAGTCCGACGATATGCCCTTCAAGCTTCTTCAGGCACTCGACCGGATCGAGTCCGTTGCGGCCCCAATGTCCGATATCGGCACATGCCCCGATATTCGGCCGGCCGGCGATTGCGGCAAGCACGGAATCAGGATGCCAGTACGCACTGGGTTTGGGGTGATCGTGGATCGCGACTTTTATATTGTGTACACCGGCAAGGCTGTCGATGAACGACCAATGTGATCTAAGCGGTTCTGCCGTGATGTAGCGGATCCCCATGTCTCCCGCAAATGAGAAAATATCCACCCAGGCCTCCGGAGTCTGCGGCACAACCACTCCGTAAGCGACGATGGTCATCCCTTTTGATTTGAGCATATCCTTCACCTTCGCCCTGCTCTCAGGAGACAGCGATCCATCGAAAACGGAATCCTTGAAATCTCCGCCCATCTTTTGCCCGGGGAATGCTTCAATGAACCGGATGCCTGCACTATCGGCTTTTTCGATCGCAGTCACGAAATCGAACTTATGGAAGGTCCATAGTTGAACCGCCAGTTGCCAATCGCTGCTGACTGCCGCGGAATCATTCACTGTCGAAGTCTTGGGATCAACCGTTCCCTTGCAGGAGATCAGCATGGTGATGGCATGAAGCAAGGCAATCGTCAAAATGATTCTTTTCATACGTTTCGATTTTATATTCGGGTTGTGAGAGGACGTCAATTTACATACTTTTAACCTGTTCTGAAAGAGATCCCATCAATAAGCATTTAACCAGCTAAATTTTTCGTTCATGAAGCATGCCGGCAACGTCTCCTTTTACATCCTGGTGGCAAGCTACCTCCTTGCGGGATACAATCACTTCGCCAATCCCGGCTTCTATCTACCCCTCATCCCGCCTTACCTGTCCGCTTGGGCGACACAGCTAAACACGATAGCCGGCATCGCGGAGATCGCCGGAGCACTGCTGCTCATCCCCCGAAAAACCCGGAAGGCTGCATCCATAGGCATCATCCTCATGCTGATCTGTTTCATACCGAGCCATGTTTGGTTCATACAAAAAGGCAGTTTCAGCATCGGACCTTTCACTATGACTCCATTCATCGCATGGACAAGGATCCTGCTGGTGCATCCATTGCTGATCGCATGGGCGTGGTGGGGCGGTAATCACGGCGCAGTAAGAGGCGAAGCCTGACACCACCGCTCGGAGATCCATCCTCCGGCAAATGGTTTTCAACAAGTTCATCCGGCTTTTTTACATCCCGGCTATTGGCATTTCAGCTTAAAAAAGTATATTTTTATCCCCGTCCGGACTTGCCCTAAAGGGTTTGTCCACTGATCTGAAACACACGAAAAACAAGATCAGAGGACCTGTACACAAACCTTATAGCCCGTACCCAACAGCCATGACCACACAAGGAATCCACTATACGGCAGGCGGCACCGCCGTTTGCCAACCCCGAATACCCTGCGCTCAGGAAAATGACCGGCACCCTAACATCATGACAAAAACCTTTCACACATGTGCGGCTTTCTAGGTTATATCGGAAGCGATCATGTCTCGGATGCCGCTTTCAAGTCTGCACTGGACCTGAGCAACCACCGAGGC
>CAJBPC010000466.1 GCA_903957405.1 uncultured bacterium
AGCTCCTTCACCAGGTTCTGCAGCTTGAGCGTGTCAAGCTGCTGGGATCTGGATTTCTCAATATAGTGATACATGAAATAAATCGAGTTCCACATGAACAGTATCACGAAAGCATTGAACGAATTGCGTACGAGCATACCCAGATATCCGATCATGATCTCGGAATTGTACCTGAGTTTGGCGAGAAATATGACTCCGCTCTCTATCAGTCCCAACATCAATGCGAATACGAATGTCAACATCATGATGGAATAGATCTGACGGTTCAGATGCTGCTGCATGAGTCTGGTCCGCGTAATGGTGTAGCGCATCAGGTGGGATATGATCACCCCGAGGGTCACCGCAATGATCAAGCGTCCGAAATGCCAGAGGTCAAGTCGATCGAAGGTGAAGAAAAAAAACAGGTTGATAAGTATGAGGATCCCCCAACCCATCGCCTGAAAGAGCCAATACTTGGGTATCTTTCGGATCAAAGTTGTCATATCACAATTTTTCCTTTATTCAAATCTAACTCGAATCCAAACAACATCCCTTCGTTTTGTATCAATGGTAAATATCTGATCGCCACCGGCCGTGATACCGTAACAAAACATGATTTTTTTTTGTTAAAAGCCGTTATCTTACATCAACCGCAAGATTAATGCAGGTTGTTTGATAATTTTGCACCCTAATAAGGATTCAATCATGGACATGAAAGCCGGACCATTGCTGGAGAACATCCAATTGCCCGAAGACCTGCGTAAAATGGGTAAGGAGCAGCTGCACCAGGTCTGCGATGAACTCCGCCAATTCATCATAGATGTGGTGAGTGTCCATGGTGGTCATTTTGCCGCGAGCCTTGGGGTGGTGGAACTCACGGTCGCACTGCACTATGTTTATAATACCCCATATGACCAACTGGTCTGGGATGTGGGGCATCAGGCGTATGGCCACAAAATCCTCACCGGCAGACGGGACAGCTTTCATACCAACAGAAAATATTTGGGCTTGAGTGGCTTCCCCAAACGAAGTGAAAGTGAATACGATACTTTCGGTGTCGGTCATTCCTCCACATCAATTTCCGCTGCACTGGGCATAGCCATGGCCGCAAAATACAAGGGAGAGACGGACAGGAAATGCATCGCCGTCATCGGTGATGGTGCCATGACGGCAGGCCTTGCGTTCGAGGCGATGAACCATGCAGGCGTGTCTGACAGCGATGTGCTCATCATCCTCAACGACAATTGCATGAGCATTGACCCGAATGTAGGTGCGCTCAAGGAGTACCTAACGGATATCACGACTTCACATACCTACAACAAACTGAAGGATGACATCTGGCATGCTCTTGGCAAGCTCCCGATAGGCAAGAATTTCACCCGGGAGATGGCCAGCAAACTGGAACACGGCGTAAAAGGATTCATCAGCCAGAGCAGCAATCTCTTCGAGGCCATGAAACTCCGGTACTTCGGGCCGATCGACGGGCATAACATCACCAAACTCGTGGATACCCTGCAGGACCTGAAAGACATCCATGGTCCTAAGATCCTACACATCATCACCACGAAGGGCAAGGGTTACTCCCTCGCGGAAAAAGACCAAACAAAATGGCATGCACCCGGACTTTTCGACAAGGTCACCGGTGAGATCTTCAAAAAGACATTCGATGTACCGCAACCCCCGAAATATCAGGATGTTTTCGGACATACCATCATTGAGCTCGCAGAGAGGAATGACAAGATCTTCGGAGTGACCCCGGCAATGCCGTCAGGATCTTCCTTGAAATTCATGATGGATAAGATGCCCCGAAGGGCCATCGATGTCGGCATCTGCGAACAACATGCCGTAACCCTCAGTGCAGGCATGGCCACGCAGGGTTTGCGCGTCTTTTGCAACATCTACTCATCATTCATGCAGCGTGCTTTCGACCAGGTGGTACATGACGTGGCCATTCAAAACCTGCCCGTTGTATTATGTTTGGACAGGGCGGGTCTTGTGGGTGAAGACGGCCCCACGCATCACGGCGCCTATGACCTGGCATATTTCCGATGCATCCCCAATATGATCATCAGTGCTCCGATGAATGAAAGCGAATTGCGGAACCTCATGTTCACGGCTCAACTTGAATCCACCACGCACCCGATGGTCATCCGCTACCCACGGGGTGAAGGCGTGATGCCCGAATGGAAGTCGGAGATGAAGGAGATCGCCATCGGTACCGGCAGGAAAATCAGGGACGGGAAGGAGATCGCCATACTCACGATCGGGCATCCGGGGAATTTTGCATCGGCCGCGATCCGGGAACTCCGCACCGAAGGCATCGAACCGGCCCTCTACGATATGCGTTTCGTAAAGCCTATCGATGAGCAGATGTTGCATGAAGTCTTTGGAAACTACCAGAAAATCATCACAGTGGAGGATGGGACCATCGTAGGCGGTTTAGGTTCCGCCATATTGGAATTCATGGTGGAAAACAACTACCATGCAGAAGTCAGGATGCTCGGTATTCCCGACAGACTCGTCGAACACGGATCACTAAAACAACTGCATCGGGAATGCGGGTACGATGCGATTGGCATCGCAGAGGCCGTGCGGGACATGATGAAACATGCTGTGCAAGTCAGCCGCAGCATCGCAGGCTAGAAGGTCATGTCGTCCTCGTCAGTCTCCTTATCAGGCGGACGCTCGTCGTTGTAGGCTATGATGAAATTATTGCGTCCTTCCCCTACCATCACGGATAGGTACTGTTGTTGGGCAAGCTCAAGCACCGTAAGGAACAGGAATATTGCCTGGATGCGATCGTGACAACCTTCAAAGACTTTTTCAAAAGACATATTCTTTTCTAAAGCGAGCGTCTTGAGCAGATTCTCCCGACTCTCCTCCATTGAGTAGTTATACCTATACACAACATGTTGAGGCTTGTTGTTGCGGTCATACATACGCTTCATCACCTTCTCAAAGACTTTCATAAGCCTGAAAAGGGAGATCGTTTGTATCTCCGTTCCCTCGGATGCCTCCTCGCCAACAAGGGAAAGTTCTTTCTGCAGGTTGCCGCGCTTCACCATGAACATTCTTTCAGCCTCCATCTCTGCAAGCTTCGCGGATGCTTCCTTGAATTTCTTATACTCCAGGATCTTGTCCACCAGTTCCTGGCGCGGATCGATCTCGTTCCCCGCGGCATCGATCTCCTTTCGGGGGAGCAGCATCTTGGCCTTGATGCGCATCAGCGTTGAAATGAATAAAATGAACTCGCTGCTCAGTTCGATGTTGCTTTCGGTCGAACCGTGCAGGAAATCCAGAAAATCCTGCGTGATCTTGGTGATGGGTATGTTGTAGATATCCAGTTCATCCCTTTCTATGAAAAAAAGAAGTAGGTCGAACGGACCCTCGAACTGAGGCAGGGAGATATGGTATGATGTATTGTTTGCCATGCACTGCAATATAAAAAAGGTTCCGGCAAAATGCCGAAACCTTTCAAATGTAACTATTTGATGCCATTTACAGAGTGGCCGTTATCCCCACCGACAACAGGGATTTTATCTGCGTCCGAGGGGCATTGCCATTGGGACCGAAGATCCTGACATCGTCATCATAGATAAGGTCGAAGTTATACGTTACGCCAAGCAGTTTGTTGACCTTCATCGTGAACACGTTTGTCCAGAACACATCGATATTCTTCGGTTTATTGAGGTAATTCGAGTAAAGATCAAGCCTTGACTGGTACACGACATTCTTTAGGATCTCCTTTTTGAAATTGGCAGAAAGATATGCACCGGCCTCCATTTTAAGCTTCTTGCCCTGCTCCACGCCATAGAAACCCACTAGAGACGGCCGTCCGACATATACAAAGCGGGCGGAAATAGGGGAGAAAAAGATGCTGAAATAGCTTGTGGGCGACCAATCAAATCCCGGTGCCAGGGTCAGGTATGCAGGGGACATGAAAGTAGAAGTCCGCGCAAAGGGTGTCTTTGAATAATCGTATCCATTGGTGAATTGGGTACGAAAATTACCCACGATGCCGAATCCAAGCTTGGGTTTCATCTGGTAGGTGTATTTGGAGAACAGGTCGATCCTGTCATCATTCTTTCGCTTACCCTGTGAGCTGTTGTTCATGACCGCATAAAAAAGATCCAGGTTATTTGACCAGCGGATCCTGTCATGCTTATAGTTTGAAAAAAGATTGACGTAGGTATTGATCGCCAATGAGCTTTTTTCTCCACCTGCAGCCCAGTTGCTCGTGGCACCCTGGGCGATGCCCAGATTCAGCGTGGCACCTCTTTTCCATCCGGATTTATGGGTGGTGTCGTCTTTTACAGATTTAGTACCGGTCTTGTGAAGCTGTTTAACCGATTCATCCTGGCA
>CAJBPC010000467.1 GCA_903957405.1 uncultured bacterium
ATGATCTCTGCTGCAGCAGGAGTGACCAATACTCTTTTGATCATAAGATATGTTTTCAAACCATTCAACAAGCCGGTCGACATGAAAGTTGTGTCAAAAGCGGAGGCGCTCGACATAAGGCCTCGGTTCCCTAAAAGTAGATGGGGTTTTGAGGTCAGAAGAAGCGCCAATTTCTCCTCCGACTCCCAAAACCCCAACACTTTTCATCACTTCAGCACAGCTGCTGGTGCACTGTTTCCTACAAGCGGTGGGTTTGATTCATCCTTCTCAGAAGAACCCGAGTTTGTTTTTGTTGTATGAGATCAGCATGTTCTTCGTCTGGCGGTAATGCGACATCATCATCTTGTGGTTTTCCCTGCCGAATCCTGACATCTTATATCCGCCGAAAGGAGCATGTGCCGGATAGGCATGATAGCAGTTCACCCACACGCGACCCGCCTGGATGGCCCTGGGCACCTGGTAGAGTTCATGGGCATCACGCGTCCAAACCCCTGCGCCGAGTCCGTACAGCGTGTCATTGGCGATCTCAATGGCCTCTTCCGTGGTTTTGAAGGTCGTGACGCTTGTCACAGGTCCGAAGATCTCTTCCTGGAATATCCGCATCTTGTTATGTCCCTTGAAGATCGTTGGTTGGATGTAATATCCACCGCTGAGTTCACCTTCCAGCTTGTTGACATCACCTCCGCACAGTACTTCTGCGCCTTCTTCGCGTCCGATCTTCAGGTACGACAGGATCTTTTCAAACTGGTCGTTGGATGCCTGCGCGCCCATCATCGTACTTCCATCGAGCGGATGACCGGTTAATATCGCATTCGTGCGCTCAATCACCCGCTTCATGAATTTGTCATAGATGCTTTCATGCACGAGGATCCTTGATGGACAGGTGCATACTTCTCCCTGGTTAAGGGCGAACATCACGGCGCCTTCAATGGCTTTGTCGAAGAATGCGTCATCCTCGTCCGCGACGGAAGGAAAGAATATATTGGGGGATTTTCCGCCAAGCTCCATAGTCACGGGGATCATATTGTCTGAAGCGTACTGCATGATCAGTCGGCCAGTGGTCGTCTCGCCGGTGAAAGCGACTTTCGAGATCCGTTTGGAAGTCGCTAAGGGCTTGCCCGCCTCGATACCGAATCCCGTGACGATGTTCAGCACACCCGGTGGGAGGATGTCACCGATCAGCTCCATGAGGCAGATGATGGATGTGGGTGTCTGCTCGGCGGGTTTCACCACCACGCAGCAGCCTGCCGCAAGAGCGGGTGCGATCTTCCAGGTCGCCATCAATAGCGGAAAATTCCACGGGATGATCTGTCCTACCACACCGATGGGTTCATGCAGGCAGATGCTTACGGTCGTCTCGTCATGTTCGGAGATGGTGCCCTCCTCGGCGCGGATCACACTGGCAAAATACCGGAAATGGTCGATGCATAGCGGAAGATCGGCAGCCCTTGTTTCGCGGACAGCCTTGCCGTTATCGATCGTCTCCACCACCGCCAGGTACTCCAGGTTATCCTCCATCACCTGTGCCACTTTCATGAGTATGCCTGCCCGGTAGGCCGGCGAGCTGCGGCTCCAGGATGGAAATGCTTTATGGGCGGCCTCCACTGCAAGGTCCACATCTTCCTTGTAAGAACGGGCGGCCTGGGTGAAAACCTTTCCGTCGATCGGTGAGATATTGTCGAAATATTCACCCTTTACAGGCGGGGTGAACTTGCCTCCTATGAAATTTTCATAGCGGGGCTTGAAATCCGGTCTTTGTGCAAGCGACATGTTGATAGATTTTAATGTCCCCGAAGCTAATTGGCCTCCCGCGTTTTTTATCGTATATTCATGTCAGCCCATAGCACAAATCAGTCATTCACAAAAAGCTTTGGGCGGCAATGACCCCTTAACTGCAAACGATTGCCTATGCCACAGGCCCACAGGCTTGAGGAAGTCGCCCTTTCTCAGGAGCGCTCATTGAAAACCCTTGTGGAGAACAGGTCTGCATGGACCCTGGAGCGTTGTGAGCTCAACGTATTCGAAACGTATCGAAGGGCTGAACTTGTCCCACTCACTTTTCATGAATTTGTCGTCACGAGCATGCTGACCGGAAAAAAAGTGATGCATCTGCCGGAAACGGGCGCTTTCGACTACCACCCGGGAGAGTCTGTCCTCGTGCCGGCGGGAGTGACGATGCAGATCGATTTCCCCGAGGCGGAAGACTGCAACCCCACGCAATGCATCGCCCTTGCCATCGATGAAGGGATGATCCGCCGCACACTGGATCTCCTCAACGAGAAGCACCCCAAAGTCGACGATAGCCCATGGCAGTTTTCACGGAGCGAAGCCCATATCCATAACAGCCTCGATATCGCCACACTGCTCAATCGGATCATCGCGCTCTGTTCAGGGGATCTGGTGCTCAAGGACGTCCTTGCCGAACTCGCCATTAAGGAACTCATCGTGCATGTGATACAAGCGCAACAGCGGGCGGCAGCCAATGCCTGCGTTGACCGGTCTCCCTCCAATCCGCTTTCATACATCATCCAATATATCCGGCAGCACATTACCGAAGAACTCAACATGGAGGACCTCACCAAAAAGGCCTGTATGAGCCGGTCGGCTTTCTACCGCGGCTTCCGGCGCGAATACGGGATCAGTCCCTTGGAATACATCCTATCTGAAAGGATCCGGATGAGTAAGGAGATGCTCTCCGACACCCGGCAGTCTGTGAAGTCTGTTGCGTACAGTACGGGATTCCGCGACGTCAATTATTTCATCCGCCTGTTCCGCAAAATGGAAGGCATCACCCCCGGGCGGTACATGGACCTGTTGGGAAAGAAATACTCTGCCTGAAGGCCGGAAGAATGTCATATGCATCGCATCGGGAGATGCCGCAACGATCCAATGGAGCATGCACTATCCTGTTCGGGCCGGGATGGATGACAGGGCATATGCCATCCGCGCGGTGTAGGACCGTTTTCGTTGGCGGATCACAGCGAAAAAATCATCGGGAGTCGTTCGCGACCTGTCGCGGATATCGGATTGCTTGAAGGCAGCGGCGTGGCGGGATGCAGGCATCCGGGGAGATGTCGATGA
>CAJBPC010000468.1 GCA_903957405.1 uncultured bacterium
ACACTCGGCCTTTTCCGACAGCATTCCGAAAGTCGTCTTCGGCAAATATTTCGAATCGAATGGAAGGATGAAACTGCCCGTATCGCTCGATGCGCATCACGCTTTGATGGATGGTTGGCATGCGTCAAAATTCTTCGAAGGGTTGGAGCAGCCCTCATCCGAATGACAGCAAAGCCGCTATGGGGTCGCAATAACCAGTTTCAGGCATTAGCACATTTTGCAAAATGCCTTTGTTTTATTTCCCCATATCTGAGAAACATGCCGGCAGATCCGGGGTTGATTTGAATCGAAGGGTCTTGGTGTAATTTCAACGAATGGTGATACAGATCAGGTCTTTCCTGTCCTTTCTGCTCTATTCAAACCTTTTCATTTCAGGGGTGGCTGCAGCGATGGTATGGAGGACGATCTGTCTGTGGAATATCCATTCCGTAAAAGGGATCATTTTCTTTGTGTTTCTGTCTTCGATGACTGTGTATCTGCTGCACAGCTTATGTTCCGACGATGGATCTGATTCCTTGCGCGCGCAATGGAACAGACGCAACAGGCGCTTGCTTAGGGTCCTTTTCATCACGAGTTTCATTTTCCTCCTCCGGCAGTTTTTTTTGATTCCGGTCAAGCCGTATCATTTGCTTCCTGCCATGGCACTTACGACCTATTATTTCCTGCCAGGCATCCATTTACCGCGACGGAAGGGTGTACGCCCATATTTCAAAACGGCCATACTTGCGCTAACCTAGACTTATGTGACCTTCATACTGCCCTTGCTCATGGCAGGTACAGGCATTCTCGCTTTCAAGGTATTGACAAATATTCTGCTAGAGTTCAGTTTCCTATACATGATCTGTCTTTTTTTCGACCACCGTGACGCATTGACGGAAAAACAGCATTTCATCCTATTCGATATCAGGCGACATATCAAGCTCATGATCCTACTGAATGCTTCATTGTTTTTCTTCGCACTGCTGGCAGGATATCATACAGGTATCCCAATCCTGTATCTGTATGCGAAAACGGCGATCATGTTTTTTCTCCTTGGCACCGCCCGGATCTCTTTGAATACCCGTTCCGACATCTGGTTTTATTTCCTGCTCGACGGCATGATGGCAGCTGACCTCATCTATTGCTTGATCGCATGAATTGCACGTTGATTTCTCTGCCATAAGGCCTATATTTATTTCCTTTCCAAATCAACACTGCTCCAATGAGATTCATTGCATATGGCTTTTTACTGCTGCTCATCAGTCCCCTGCAATCCCATCTGCCGGTGCGGCCTTTGCAATCCCCGAACATCATCCTGATCTTCATGGATGACATGGGTTATGGAGACCTGTCGGTGAATGGCGCACTGGATATTCACACCCCGAATATCGACAGGCTTGCCTCTGAAGGGATGCGCTTCACAAATTTCCTATCCGCACAGGCTGTTTGCAGTGCTTCCAGAGCTGGTCTTCTCACTGGTTGCTATCCAAACAGGATCGGTATCTCCGGCGCATTGTTTCCGAATTCAAAGGTCGGCCTGTCGCATGAGGAGATGACCATCGCCGAGATGTTGAAGCAGAAAGGTTATGCCACCGGCATCTTTGGGAAATGGCATCTCGGAGATGCCAAAGCGTTCCTTCCTTTAAACCACGGATTCGATGAATACTTCGGTATCCCCTACTCAAATGACATGTGGCCTCTTCACTTTGACGAATCACCTGCAAAGCAGGGTACGAACAAATACGACATGCCATCTTTGCCATTGATCCGTGGGGATCGGCCGGTCGACACCATTCGCAACTTCGAAGACCAGGGAAAGATCACGGGCCGGATCACCGACGAGGCGATCCAATTCATCAAACGGCAAAAAAAGAACCCGTTCTTCGTGTATATTCCCCATCCAATGCCGCATGTGCCGATCAATGCATCCCCTGCATTCCGTGGGAAAAGCAAACAGGGACTGTACGGAGATGTGATCCAGGAGATTGATCATAATGTCGGCAGGATAATAGAGACCTTGAAAGAACAAGGGCTCGAAAAGAATACCCTGGTGATACTGACGAGCGACAATGGCCCCTGGCTCAATTTCGGAAACCATGCAGGCTCCGCAGGAGGCTTTAGGGAGGGCAAGGGTACATCTTTCGAAGGTGGGCAAAGGGTTCCATGTATCATCCGGTGGAAGGGCGTAGTGCCCTCCGGAAGCGTTTCCAATCAGCTTTCTTCCACCATCGATATATTGCCTACCATCGCTGGGATCACAAAAGCATCACTTCCCCAAAGGAAAATAGATGGAGTAGACCTTACTCCAATCCTAAAAGGCGACCTGTCTGCAGCGCCCAGGAAGACTTTTTATTACTATTACCGGAAGAATTCCCTTGAGGCGGTCAGATTTGACAATTGGAAACTGGTTTTTGAACACCCGTCACGTTCATACCGCAACCAGGCACCTGGCTTCGACAGGTTTCCGGGCAAAGCACCGGAGAATGGTATGGTGGAAGAAGCCTTGTATGACCTTCGCAGGGATCCCG
>CAJBPC010000469.1 GCA_903957405.1 uncultured bacterium
AGGACCGGTAATGCTCTGCCCGCGTTCGCATCTGGAGGGCATTTTTCCCATCGTCCGCGAGGGCGGGGGGTCGTACGGATTGAAGATCAAGGATATAGGCAAAGTCGTTGACCGGTATACGACGATTAACCCAGAGGTCAAGGCAGGGGACTTGGTCGTGATTGATTACATGACCCTTCATAGCAGTTTACCCAACCGCAGCTCGGAAACGCGCTGGGCGATGATTTCCCGGTATTTCGATTTTTTGGAGAAAACCGGCATATCTCACGGCTGGAAGGGCGGGTTGCAGGAAGGTAATTCGTTCGAGCAAGTCCATCCCGAACTGTCCGAAATCAAAGCTTAATAGGGGCTTCAGCCCATTTAAAGAAGGAAAGATGACATGAAGAGTTATTCACCCCAAGAAATCGATCTCATTAAGAAACAACTGAAGACCGACTTTACCTACTGGTATCACAAGATCGACCTAGGATATGACATCGTCACACCGGGTTTTGATTATGATCCTCTTTGGAGCAATATCCGTAAGGTCAGAGGCGGGATAGACTACAAAGATAAAACGGTACTTGACATCGCGTCCTACGACGGCTTGTGGGCCTTTGAGGCGGAACGGCTGGGGGCTAGAACGGTGGTGGCTACAGACTGTCTTTACCGGACGTTTAAGAATTTTATGTTTTGCCGTGACGTAATTGGGAGCCAGTGCATCCCTTACTATAATATATCCCCCTATAATTTGGCCGAGCGACTGGATGTATTTTTTCAGGAGAATTTCGACCAGGAAAAACCTTATGAGCGGATGTTCGACATTGTCCAACATCTAGGGCTTTTGTACCATTTGCGCGATCCCCTACTTAGCATCTCACAAGCGCGCAGCTGCATTAAGACAGGAGGAACCCTGCTGATTGAGACCAATGTCATCATGGATACTGACGAGTCATTTATGCTATATAACGGGATTCCATTTACGCACCGTGTTTCAGATAATTACAGTGTTTGGTGGATACCAACTGTTAATTGCATGAAGGAGATGTTGTCGGCGAGTTTATTCGAGCCAGATGAAGCATCAATCAGCATAGTCGAATTTACCCCGCCATTATTAAGTAAAATCAGTCGCTTCCCTAAACAGACGCACAAGGGCGCTAAGGACAAGGATTACCGAGTTGGTCGTTTGTGCATGACCGCGCGGGCGACAAATCCCCAAGATGTTCAGCCGGAATTTGTCCGCGAGTTGGAAAGAACCTTTCGAAACCCGGGCTTGGATATCTATTACAAGTAAGCTCCCATACTAACAAAGCTAGTAAGGTATTTATGAAAAACTATAACGCGGGGGTTGGATCAACGCTTACCCTCGAACATAATGGTGAGCGAATTACTGTGGATGTTTACTCACAGGAAGGCCTGGATTTTCTGAGTAACCTTTGGATTAAGGCAGCAGCACAACAACGTCTAATGTATGAGTCAACCTGGCTCGGTAGGCCAGTTATTCAGTTCCCTACCGACATTGTTGCCATTCAGGAGTTAATCTGGCAATTACAGCCAGATATTGTTGTGGAGACTGGGGTGGCGCACGGCGGGTCTCTTGTTCTCTCAGCATCAATCCTGGAATTGATCGGCAAAGGAAAGGTCGTTGGTGTAGACATTGATATTCGGCCCCACAATCGTGCTGCCATAGAGGCGCACCCGTTAAGGCATCGCATTGAGTTAATCGAAGGATCCTCTGTCTCTGCGGAGACGTTAGCCGCTGTGCAAAAAGCGATTGGCAGCGCTAAATCGGTATTGGTATTTCTAGACAGCAATCACACTGAGGCGCATGTTCTGCAAGAGCTTGAGCTTTACGCCCCATTAGTCACACCAGGAAGCTATATTGTGGCCCACGACGGAGCTCAGGCTTGGGTGTGGGATATTCCTAGTGGCAAACCAGAATGGAAAGATGACCATCCTTTAAATGCCATTCATAAGTTTTTGGGCAACCACCCTGAGTTTGCAATTGATCCACATTGGACTCGCATGGGAATTACATCTTCCCCCGACGGTTTCCTGAAACGATCAACTGAGAAGTAATTCTGATGATCCAGCAGATGGAATCCTTAAAAACAGAATCAGCGGACTTTGTGGCTATGCCTCATAAAATAGATCCATTCGTGGTGCGCCGCAGTGTGCTCAAAATGCTACACCGAGCCAAAGCCAGCCACCTCGGATCGAATATGTCGGTAATCGAAATGCTAATCGCAATGTATGGCTGTGTCGATTGCGACAAAATCCGTGAGCTGGCTCCAGACCGATCACGTATTCTTATTAGTAAGGGACATTGTGCTGCTGCGACGTATGCCACGTTGGCGCACTTCGGCATACTGCCGAGGTCCCTGCTCGATACCTACCATCTAGACGGTTCGCTCCTGACCGGCCATGTCAACCACAGTGTGCATGGCGTTGAACACTCCACAGGTGGGCTGGGGCATGGCATCAATGTCGCGGTTGGTTGCGCATTGGGGTTGCGTTCGCGCGGTTACCCGGAGCGTTTAGTGTTTGCCATGCTGGGCGACGGCGAGTTGCAGGAAGGCTCAATCTGGGAGGCCATGATGTTTGTGTCTCACATGAACTTGTGCAATCTCATTACCCTGGTGGACAACAACGCGATCAGTAGCATCACCTACACCGAAAAGGTCATCGATATGCGCCCGCTGACCGCCCGATTTGAAGGCTTTGGGCTCTCGTCTCACGTTGTTGATGGGCATGACGTAAACGCAATCATGCAAGCAATTAACAGCATAAAACAGGGCGACAAACCAGGGGTCATCATCTGTAATACTGTTAAGGGACGTGACGTCCCTTTTGCCGAATCACAACCTATCTGGCACTACAAGTCGATTACGGATGAAGAGTACTCCGAGGCAATCTCCCATTTGGATCGACTGGAAGGCATGGCATGAGAGGGCAAATAATTGATGCTATTTTTGCGCGTATGCAGACGGATCCTGATATTTTTTTCCTGACTGCAGATATGGGTATCAATCTGGTCGAGAAGTTTGGCGAGACATACCCTGAGCGATATGCAAATGTTGGAATAGCTGAGCAAAATTTGATAGGTATCAGTTCTGGGCTAGCGAATCTTGGTTTTCGTCCGTTTGCGTACACCATCTCCAATTTTCTTATCCATCGTTGCTTCGAGCAGATTCGCAATGACATCTGCATGCACAATTACCCGATCACGCTTTTGGGCACTTCTACTGGTTTCGATAATGCTCCCCTTGGGCCCACTCACCACATTGTCGACGAGTGGGGTGCGCTCAAGTCCATCCCGGGCATCGACATTTACTGTCCATCTTCTGTGGCCTATGCGGCATCTTTGCTAGACAAAATCGAGCAGGCAGGCAGGCCGGCTTACGTACGTATTCCTAAGGGTGGGCATACTGAACCTTCATCGGTTGAGGATATGGTGAAGATTGCAGGAGAGAATGCTGACATGCTGTTGGTTTCTTACGGCAATCCGGCACAAGTTTGCTTGGAAGCCCAACGGCGAGACCCTCGTCTTTCAGTATTGATTATTAACCGGCTGCATCCACTAGATGATGGCAGCCTTATAGAGGCGCTAACGCCGCATAGGCAGATTCTGGTTGTAGAAGATCACTTCCCGTTGACTGGGCTATATGGCTCACTCTGCGAGTTCGCTGCGAGGCATCCTCTAAACGGTCGGATCAAGAGCGCTGCACCCAAAAACTATGCATTCGATGTCGGTACGACGCCAGAATATTTCTATAAAAAATTTGGTATCGACGTGCACAGTATTTTAAAACTTGCCGGAAATTGAACTATGGATATATCTGACACGCGCAAATGTAATTTATTTAATTTCGAAATGCTAGCCCGCTTTATGGGCGCGCCAGAACATTTATTGATTGGATTCTATGAGGAACTGCTAAATGACCATGATTTTCTTGCCAGCATTAATAACCGTATTGCGGAAATAAGGGAAAAATGGGGATTCAATAAGGGTATTTTTGCGATGCCTTCGATTGATTCAATCGATTGGTTTGCGTTCGAGCGTGTGCTGATTTATGTGCTGATACGTTATCTTAAGCCGAATCGGGTGCTGGAGACTGGTGTTTATTACGGGGGAAACACGGCTTTTGCGCTTCAGGCACTGGCTCGCAACCAGGGCGGGAAATTGGTGTCAATAGATTACCCGGACTCCGAAATTCGTCTAAAAGGCAGCAGCGAAGCTAGGCATTCGTTGGTCGGTGACAGCGAACTTTACGAGCCTAGGTTGCGTCCAGGATTCATGGTGCCGTTAAGTCTGTATGAGCATTGGGAACTTATAGAGGGAGACAGCTTGAAGGTGATTCCTGACCTGCAGGATACCTTCGATCTATACATCCACGATAGTGATCACTCTATGCCTTTTTTGTCTCGGGAATTGGCGGCGGCGTGGGAGAAACTATCCAATCGAGCGCTAGTGTTGGTGGACGACATAGACTGGTCAAACGCCTTCTTCGCGTTCTGCGTGAAACAGCGGCTGTTCCCACTTCTGATGACTGACAACGGCAAGGATAACCTGCGCGTACGAACCGGGATTGCATTGCGTGGGCATGCAAATAATGGCAACGATTTGTTTACCTGACGCAGCTCCAACTGCGTTTTCGCTTTAGGATGACATGAAAGTTCTGGTTACTGGATCCCAAGGATATCTGGGGAGCGTTTTGACGGATGTATTGGCCAAGGCTGGCTACGACTGCATCGGCTGGGATACAGGCTTCTTCAGGGACAGCCTGTTGTACCAACCCCCGACGACGCAGACCATATTCCGCGATGCTCGCGATATTACTGATGGGGACCTGCGTGGCATAGATGTTGTTGTACATCTGGCAGGAATATCGAACGACCCAATGGGCAAGTTGGATGTTGCAAAGGTTTACGACCCTACCCGTGCTTATAGCCTGAAGATTGCGCAAATGTGCAAAAGGCTTAGAGTTAAGTTTATTTTTGCATCAAGCTGCTCTATTTACGGTATCGGCGGCGATGAGCGGTTGACAGAGGCTTCGCGGACAAGCCCCCAGACGTTCTATTCCCTTAACAAGCAGCAGATAGAAGAGGATCTGCGTAACATTAGCGATCAAAGTTTTTCACCAATTGCTTTGCGTTTTGCTACTGTATTCGGATTGTCTCCCCGGTTAAGGTTTGATGTGGTCATCAACATGCTGACTGGAATGGCGGTGTCCGACGGGGTGATAGTGCTAAATTCTGATGGTAAAGCTTGGCGCCCCAACCTTCACATCAAGGATGTATGCAGCTCGGTCATGCGTGCAATAGAACTTGATTATCAGGGTGGTGACCTTCTGGTTTTGAACGTAGGGTCAGATGAGAACAATCTTCAGATCATAGACATTGCCCGAATCATCCAGAGAGTAGTTCCTGGTTGCGACCTGAAGTTTTTATCAGAAAACCCTGATCTCGATAAGGAAGGGCTGATCCGCGATCGCAAGGTTAAATCGGCAGGGGGCGACTCCCGGACCTATCAGGTTTCTTTCGAGAAGATAGCCGAGGTCTTACCAGGTTTCAAATGCGAGTGGAGCGTTGAGCGGGGCGTGATTGAAATGGTCGAAGTCTTTAAGACATTATCGCTAACCCATGAGGTTTTCAAACGAAGAGGGTTTTACCGACTCCAGCAGCTCGAATACCTGCACAGCAATGACATCATTTCCGACGATTTGTTCTGGCTCAAGGACCATCCGACAGGACAAAGTCTCACCTAAAAGGGTCGACATGAATCATTTCACCATCCCCAATTTGTCAGAACAAGAAATCCAAGAAGGTCTTGCGCAGGCGCGGAGTTCCACTCGGCATCGTTTCCCCAAGATTTTGCACAAGCCTGGCGATGAGCTCAACAGGGTGTTCAATTTCATCACGCATGACTCTTACATGCAGCCTCACTTGCACCCCGGAGATGAAAAAATAGAGGAAATCTATCTTGTGAAAGGACGGGCAGCGATAATCTTCTTCGACGACTCCGGGGGTGTAGCGGAGATCCTCCATTTAAAAAAAGAAGGTGTCGATAGCGTAAGAGTTC
>CAJBPC010000470.1 GCA_903957405.1 uncultured bacterium
AAGTGGTTCTTATTATATGATATTTCGAGTTGGTCTTCGTTATCAGGAATAGCGTTTTTAAGAAGGATCAGAGGCTTTTTAGGTACTATGAAGCTGTCGGAATTGGGGCAAGACACATCTTTTCTACGGTATTTGATCAGTCGGTGAGCATCTGTTGCAACAGTCGTAAGGCTTTTCTCGTCGAGTTCAAAGAAAACTCCAGTCATTGCAGGGCGAAGGTCATCGCTGCTAACGGCAAAAACCGTTTTGTTGATGGCTGTCAAGAGAGCATTAGCGCTCATTTGGAAATTGTTAGCATCTTCTGCCACGGGTTCTTTGGGAAAACTGTCGGGATTTTCACCCATGACCTTATACTTGCCGTTGTCGCTTGTGATTTCCAAGCCATAGTTTTTATCTATGCTGAAAGTAAGAGGCTGATCTGGCAAGTTTTTTAAGGAATCCATCAGGATTTTTGCCGGGATACAGACCCGTCCAGTTTCCTTTGCTTCAATATCCATGTTGATCTTCATCATCGTCTCAAGGTCTGAGGCGACAACGGTCAGACTATTCTTGCCTATATCAAAGAGAAAATCCTCTAGGATTGGGAGAACAGTATTTGCGCTGATAACACCGACTATATGCTGGAGTTGCTTCAATAAAGCGGAGGATGATACAATGAATTTCATATGAATTTCCGAATGGTTGCTTAGGCAAATATAGGCGGATAGGTGCTAAGAAAACATCCGACTTTTGAACATTTTGCTCGGAAACCGTCTTAATTTGTGTGATACTTTTCAAGTATCTGTAAGCACTCTCCATTTCATGTCATAAAGCACGCTTCAATTGGCATTTCGAAAAACATACACATCATCATCAATGGCACTGCAAAAGGTGCGGCATTACTGTGCTTATCAGGAAAGATCACATGCCGAAGTCAGACAAAAACTATACGGGTATGGCTTGTGGAAGGATGATGTCGAGGCCATGATGGCATTATTGATTACGGAAGACTATCTTAATGAGGAGCGATTTGCCATTGCTTATGCGGGTGGTCATTTCAGGGTGAAGCATTGGGGACGTATTAAGATTCGTTATGAACTCCGTCAAAAGCAAGTAAGTGAATACAATATCAAGAGGGGACTTGAGTCTATAGACGAAGAGGATTATTTAAAAGTATTAACCTCTCTTGCAAAAGAAAAATGGAATAGTATCCGCCATGCTGATCAAACCGATTTCATCAGGTCAGTAAAGACGCAGGCATATTTGATACAGAAAGGTTTTGAGGCCGATTTGGTCCAATCTACAATCCGGTTGATCTGTCAAAAATGAATTTAGGTGACACCAGAGTCAACAGAAAGCTTCACGGGGATAGAAAAATCATTGTGCGTGGTTAATTTTAATTAATCAGATTCGGCAAATTGAGCCGAATCTGTTCGAGGGCCAATGTCGAAAATCCTCTAATCTCGGGAGTGTTTTTATCAGATGTGGTTGTCTTGTTCCTTTTCATACTTTTGGAGTATGTCGGACTTGACAATTTCCATCATACAAACCGATCTTTTTTGGGAGGACAAGACTGCAAACCTTGAGATGTTTGAGCGAAAGATCATGGGAATTTCAGAAAAGACGGAGGTTATAATCCTTCCAGAGATGTTCACAACGGGTTTCAGCATGCGTCCGAAAGTCTTTGCAGAAACGATGGATGGTTATTCTGTTGAATGGATGAAAAGAATAGCTGCTCAAAAAAAAGCCATTCTTACCGGAAGTCTGATCATTGAGGAAGATGGGCTATACTACAACAGATTGATATGGATGTTGCCGAATGGTGTTTATGGACACTATGATAAAAGGCATTGCTTCAGTCTGGCCGGAGAGGATGAGCATTATTGTTCTGGCGCTAAGCGGTTGATTGCCTCCGTAAAGGGGTGGCGCATCAATCTTTGCATTTGTTATGATCTTCGGTTTCCTGTATGGACAAGGCAGGTCATTTCGGAGGATATAGAGCAGCCAGAATATGATCTTTTGGTTTATGTAGCCAATTGGCCGGACCGTCGCGTGAATGCATGGAGGACGTTACTTCCTGCAAGGGCAATTGAAAATCAATGTTTTGTTGTGGGTGTGAATCGGGTGGGTCATGATGGAAACGGAGTATATCACAGTGGCTATAGCCTTATATCGGATCCTCTGGGAGAAGTCTGTCAATTGCTTACTCACGAAGAGGGAATCATCACCACAACCCTTGTGAAGAAACAGCTCGATGACGTCAGGACTCAGATGCCATTTTGGAAAGATGGAGATCCATTCCTGATCATTTGATCATTTGGGTGTTTTGTTAATATTACCAGCCTTGATCAAGGCCATTACCCGTTCAAGTTTTGAGTCGTTTCCTTTTCTGACAGATTCAGCTGTAGGATATACCGGTATATCCGGCATCACACCTTTGCCGGAATTACGGGCATTTTTATCTGGCACCATTCTGAAGAGAGGGACGCGGATTCTCGTCTTTGTATTTGGAAGGGTGACGTATGGAATTAAAAGACCGTTATTTGAATATTGTCCTCCTCCTGTTTCCTCACCGATCAACGCAACGTTGTGTTGACCTTTAAGGGTATTGCAGAAAAGGGATGCGGCAGAAAATGTAGGACCACCAGTAATTACATATATCTGACCAGTGAAGAATTTCGATTTTTTTGGATGGAATACGTGATTTTCCCAATATCGTAAATGGTATTTTCCATCTGGTTTTCGTGAAGTTAAAAACCGCATGACAAGTCCGTTTCCAAAATCATTACTAAAAACTTTTCTGTAGCCATTAAAATTTCGGCGAATCGCTGCTGCTGTATCTGTTACCCGAAAAGGGTGTGGTCTAAGGTATCTAGTGAGTTGTACGTGGTTGTCAACATTTCCGCCACCGTTATTTCGAACGTCAATGACAAGGGATTGTATATTTTTTGATTTTATGCTTTTGAATGACCGTCTGTAGAATGTTTTCATCAGCTGCGGTTTGTCGAAAGAAGGGATATTGATGATGGCGCAAGCATTTGCGGTATCGAGTTTAAGGTTGAGTTGGTTCAATGATTTTGCGGTTGATTCTCTTTCCCCTTTTTTGATTTTAATTGAGGGGTTGGTCCGGGCTGTATCTGGTTCAGGAAAGAAACATGGAACTTTTATTA
>CAJBPC010000471.1 GCA_903957405.1 uncultured bacterium
CATTCACCGTTCACCGACGCAAGGCGTGTTATTTGTCAGAGGAGCGTTCAGGGACGCATGACGGTTTTCCCGATCATCACCTTTTCCACCGACTTCCGATCCAGCAGTTCAGGGCGTTTGCCTCCGTCGTTGAACATGATCGCCTGGTCGTCGTAGTATGGACTCATGAAATGTCCCGATTGTCCTGTGGGATTGACACTGAAGCGCTCACCGGCTTTTCCGAAGTCGATGATGCGTCGGAGGGCGGGCCCGCTGACGACTTTATAGATGCCTGTTGAGTCAAGGGGGAAGTCAAGGTTGTTGATGGTTTCCTGCCCTCCCGGAACCGGGAATGGTCCTACATTGAAAAACCTCCCGACCAATGGCAAGACACCGAGCGGATGCTTATGTTCTATGACATGCACATGCTTCCATTGCCAGGCGGCCGTATCCGTTCCCAGCTGCCTGCCCAGGTCTGCGGCGGCCTTATTGAACGCCTGGGTGACGATCTGAGTGCGGGTCTCCACCGGTGTGGTCGACTTGTCATCCCACCATCCGGAGCGATCATTCCGGAGCAATGCGGAGGTGTTCCGCTTCAAGCCCAGCGTGTGGCTGAACGATCTGAAATCCTCATGGCCGAGTTCGTCCAGGAGCATATCCCGGTAGAGATGATACAGCAGTCTGTAATAGACTGTCGGCCCGATATCTTCCAGTCCGTGGCGCCCGTCCCAACGTACGAGGATGTCAAGTATTCGGTTAGCCTCGGGCGTTAGTTTCGTTTTGTCGGTGGCAGGGAGAAGGGAAGCGATGACCGCGGGGTTGGTCGTGCTGGTGACATCATTGATCACGGTCCGGAGCGATTCCTCCGTCCAGTCATCCTTGTCATTGTAAAGCAATTCTTCGATCCTCCGGGCACGGTTGGAAGGCACATAATATCCCGGCACAAGTCCGCTGCCCATGTCCTCCGGCTGGTTGTTCGCCGTGTAGATGACACCGCTCGCAGGATTGAGCATTTGAGGATTCCGGCTGAAGGGCAGCCAACCCGTGGGGTCATCGGCACCGGTGCTTCCGTCGAGGATGAGGTTCGGATTCACATGCGCAGGCCTTATCGGTAATTTTCCGGCAGCCCACCAGGCGATATTCCCGGCGGTGTCCGCCCACATGATATTCAGCCCCGGGGAACTGAGGAGTTCGACCGCCATTGCGGCTTCCGATGCGACCGAGGCATGCGAAAGGTCGTAAAAAAGCTGAAGATGCGTTGATGGGAACCGATCGCGCACCCACCACATGGCAATGGGCTCCTTGACATCCCGGATGCCATCGAAGGCGCCGTTCATGATGTAACCATGCCGCGACTTCTTCACGTCGATCGACACATCCGGCTTCCCTTTCACCCTGATCGTTTCCTTGCGTATGCTCAGATCCTCCCAGTGGTCCTTGTACCATACCTTGTTGGAATCAGCGGGATTCAGTTTCTCCCGGTAGAAATCCATATCGTCATTTTCGAACATCGTGATGCCCCAGCCGCCCTTCTCTGAATGCCCCAATGCAGGCACCGGCGTCCCTGCGATGAAATTGCCGTAGATGCTGAAACCCGGGCATGAGAGCCGGGCTTCGTACCACACCGAAGGCTGTGAGAACGCTATGTGCGTGTCATTCGAAAGGATCGGCTTCCCCGAGCGCGTCTTCTTTCCGGATATCAACCAGCCGTTGGAGCCCTTGTAAGCCGGATAGGGAAGGCCCGACTCGATGTCGGTTATTCGGTTAGCCATTGCCGTCAGTGTGGCGGATGCGCTGGAGGCGAACAGTCCCTCAGATGCCTGTACGGGTATCCGGTAGGCGCTGTCGGGCCAATTGCTCAGGATGTCATTCAGGTGGTCGGAACCGAAATTTGCAGCGATCTTCGTGGCCACCGCTTCCGTACGAAAGGCTCCGGTAAAGGTATATCCCATGTAGCTGACGATGATCTCCATATCCTCCGCGGTGAAGGGCGTCTTGGGGATGCCGGCAATGGTGAACTCCACGGGAGTAATGCCGGTCTCGATGAATAGATTGATCCCCTTAAGATATGCCATCGCCGCCTTCACGTAGGGTTTTCCTGGTTCGCGCATCATCAGGGCCACACTTGCTTTGGCATGTTCGCGAAAACTCATCGTCCGGAAAAAGCGGTCGCTGGCGATCGCCTTTTCACCGAATACCTCCGCCAACCTGCCGTCAGCCAGCCGCCGAATGACCTCCATTTGGAAGAGCCTGTCCTGCGCATGCACATAGCCGAATGCGAGGAACAGATCATCCTCATTCGACGCGTAAATGTGCGGGACGGCATGGCTGTCATACAACACTTCGACAGAAGACTTGAGCCCCGGCATCTGGAATTCCCGGCCATAGTCGGTCTGCAGCGAACGAAGATAAAACCATGCGCCTGCGACCATCAACAGGATGAATATGGACAGACCGGCGAGCAAGCGTTTGACGTTGCGCATATAAAAAGGAATTGTTATCAACCTTGGATCGATGGGCTATGGACGTCCGGCAACGGAGGGCTCAGGCGAGTGCTGTTCCGCGCTGTCGATTTCCCCAAACCCCGATCATTGCTTTGTCCACTGCAGCTGCAATTCGTGTTTCCCCTCGTCCAGTCCCAGTTCCGACATGGCGGCATTGCTGAGCCTGGCATCAATCCCGTCATTCTCCCGTATGGAGGGCAGCTCTCCCAATACTTTTGCGTACACGTACTTCCCATTGGAGGGGTTCACGTATTTCACGATGGTGCCTGGCTGTATATCGCTCATCAGAGCGTAATATTTCCTGTCTTTCCAACCGCTGGTGCTTTTGAAAGAAGCCGCCATCGCGGTCTTCGCAGTCCTGGGGCCGGCACTCATTTGTTCCTTAAAAATGGCAGCGAAAAAACCTCCTGCCTCAGAACCCGGTGCGGTTTCCTTTGGCGTGGGTTTTGGTGTGGCGGGAGCGGCGGGGGCACTGACGACGGCCGGCGCCACGGGCTTCTTCACTTCCTGTACGGGAACCGCGGCGGCGGGCTTTTCTGCCGGAGGGGCCGCATTCACCGCGGGCTTTGAAACGGGTTCGGCAATGACCGGTATGCCCTTGTTCGCGATGGCTGCCGCAGCCAGGGCGGATTGGTCCTTTTTCACCCGGAGATGCCCCACCACCAGCATCATGCCCGGCTGTATCGCATCCGAAGGGAGGTTGTTGAGCGACCGGAGCTGTGAGGCGGGGATCTTGTTGTGATCCTGCCCGATCCGGTAGAGCCCTTCCTTCTCCCGGACGACATGGTGCAGCGGGATGAAGACCTCATCTGTGGCAGGCTTTCCCGCTTGTGCAAAGTTGTCGTTGGTGAGGGGTATCTGCAGCCGCTGACCGACGGAGAGCCCCTTTTCGATGGTCGTCTGGTTAAAAGCCGCCAGTTCTTTGGGATTCAGGTTATACATTCTTCCGAGACTGTACCAATTCTCTTTCGGAACGACCGTATGTGGAAGGATCAGCTTACCATCTGCAATTTCAGGAGATGGCAGGCTTTGTTGTGCGGAAAGGATGAAAGGGAATAGTAAAAAGAACGGAATGACCAGGAACAACTTCATAATGTATTGGCTTTTCATTGCAGAAATCGCCCCGATGCAAATGAAGGGGGTCAGTTAAAATTACGATATTCCTTTTTCTTGAAGCGCCATCACGAAAACGATATCTTGAAAATTCATGAAAAAGCCATGCCGAAAGCAAGCGTATTGATTCGGGTCAACCGGGTCGTTGAGACCGGATGCGCCAATCTGCGGGATAATAGTTGTTGGCCCTACTGGGCATGCACTTCATGAATCCAAGCGGAAGGCCACCAAATGTCATCAGATTCCATCCTTGTATCAGCGAATCGGGAATGAACACATCCTTGCGCAGGTATCGGATGGCGTCATCATGGCTCAATGCCGTGGAGGGGATAGAGCGATTGCTCATGGTGCTCATGGCGAGTTCATGATCAGGATTCAGTTTGCCCCTGATCAGTTTCCCCAGGCGGGTGCCGGATTTGCGCAAGTGGAGGTGTTTTGCCAGCAAGGCATGTTCCAGGGAAAGCGCCACCGGGACTGCAATGAGGTCATCCTCCTTTTGCTGGTAAAGAAATCCAGCCGATTCATCGATCCATGCGTCGATATCGGTTCCCTTCGGGATGGCGGATGCGAGTGGCCTGATGCCGGATGGATCAGACTCCCGGCCGTATTCCTTGCGCATGGCGGCAAGGAAAAACCCTTCCCCCTGCAAACGGTCGGGATAGAAGCGATATCCGATCGATCCGGTTTTTCCCGATATGGATTCGGCGATGCCCCAGCCGGACGGCATCCCGATCCCGACGGATGACATGCCCTGTTCCGATGCGAGCCAGTCCAGGACATCCTCATTCTCATCACGCGAATAGGAGCATGTGGAATAGATCAGCATCCCCCCCTCTTTCAACGCCGGCAATGCATCCGCCAGGATCCTTTGCTGGCGCTGGCTGCAAAGGTCGACGGCAGCAAGCGACCATTCCTCAACGGCCGCGGCATCTCGTCGAAACAGGCCGCTTCCACTGCAGGGGGCATCCACCACGATGACATCAAAGAACCCTTCCAATCGGCTGAAATGCGAAGGGTCGTTTTGAGAAACAAACACATGGGGCGCACCCCACTTCACAATGTTCTCAAACAAGACGGCGACCCTTGTACGAATGACCTCATTGCTGACAAGCAGGGAAATGAACGGCAAGGATGCGAGCTGTGTCGACTTGCCGCCGGGTGCGGCACAGAGATCAAGTACCCGCAGACCTTGACGATCTCCGCAGAGCCAGGTCATGACATGTCCGAGGAACATGCTCGATGCCTCCTGGACATAATACCCGCCGGCATGGAAATATGGATTGAAGGTAAACGATGGTCTTGGATGAAGGTGGTATCCATCGGCACACCAGGCTATCGGGGAAACATCGACCGGCCTCGCACTCGTCTTGGCGTATGCTTCAGCGAGTGTCGCAACCCCGCCGCTGACGGGTTTACCCGGATTCAGGCGGATAGAAGGCGTATGCGTAGCGGCCTCATGTACTGCAATGAAGGCAGTCCGGTCGAACCCGGGAAGGCCTTCCAGTGAATCCAACAGTGCGGAAGGGAGATTCATAGCTACGGATACTCATTGGTTGCAGGTGAAATGCAGCATCACCATGAATGGTAAAATGAGGCCTGCCGGCTTGAAAAACCGCGACGGACCTTGCTCAAATATTTTTTATTTCCGCAAGCAGGTCTTGCAGTGCTTTTTTAGCATCTCCGAACAGCATGGATGTCTTCGGTTGGAAGAAAAGCTGGTTTTCTATCCCGGCGTATCCCGGTTTCATGCTGCGTTTGTTCACGATGACCGTCTTCGCCTCTTCGACTTCCAGGATAGGCATGCCGAAGATGGGGGATGCCGGATCGCTTTTTGCTGCGGGATTCACCACATCGTTCGCTCCGAGTATGAGGACGACATCCGTCGTCTTGAATTCCTCGTTGGCCTGTTCCATCTCCAGCAGCTTTTCGTAGCTGACATCAGACTCTGCGAGCAGCACGTTCATGTGTCCGGGCATGCGACCGGCCACGGGATGGATGGCATACTTCACTTCCACGCCCCTGGCCTCCAGTGTCTTCTCCAGTTCGTGGCAGACGTGCTGAGCCTGTGCGACGGCCAATCCGTAACCCGGCACGATCATCACCTTGTTCGCATAGGACATCACCATTGCCGCATCGCTGAGGGATATCTCCTTGTAATGTCCTCCGGCCTCTTTTGCGCCAGCGGTCGCCTTCGAACCGCCGCCAAAGGATCCTATCAGCACGTTCAGCAGAGACCGGTTCATGGCTTTACACATGAGGATCGTGAGCAGGGTACCTGCGGCACCGACGAGGATACCACCGGTGAGCATGACCTTATTGTCGTACAGAAATCCTCCGCAGGCGGCTGCAACGCCGGTGAACGAGTTGAGCAGGGAGATGACGACCGGCATGTCTGCACCGCCGATGGGCAGGACGAAGAAAACGCCGTAGAAAACTGACAGGCAGAGGATGATGTAAAAATAAATATGAAGTCCTTCGGGAAGCGCGAATACCATGTATCCGGCGAGTGCAAACGTGATCAGGATGAACAGGTTGTTCAGCAGGTGCTGCCCCGGGAAGGAGAAATCCTTCACTCTCCCGTTGAGCTTGCCCCAGGCGATCATGCTGCCGGTGAAGGAGACCGTACCGATGATCAATCCGAGCAGGATGATGAGCAGTGTCACGGGGTCCACCGCATCCGACAGCCCACCTGTCTGGTGCGTCATGTGGTTGAATTCGACGATCGAGATCAGTGCGGCGCAGGCGCCACCCATCCCATTGAAAAGGCTGACCATCTCGGGCATGGCCGTCATCTTCACCTTCCGGGCGGCCATCGTCCCGATCACACCGCCGATGGATAAACCGGCGAAGATCCAGGTATAGTTGCCCAGTTTGCTTCCGGCGGCATCCTCATACAGGAAGATGGTGGCGAGGATGGCGAGGGTCATCCCCGCTGCAGCGATCAGGTTGCCCTTGCGGGCCGCTGCCGGATTCGACAACATCTTCAGACCGAGGATGAATGTCACCGAAGCGACCAGGTAGACGAGCGTAAGGATATTCAATTCCATATGTCAGATTCTTTGGGCAGGCCATCGTGGCTGTTGCCGGTCATGACGATGCAGTTTGTTGCAGCGTCGGGTCATTTCTTTTTTTTGAACATCTCGAGCATGCGGTCGGTCACCACAAAGCCGCCGACCACATTCAATGTCCCCAACACCACGGCCAGGAAACCCATGATGAGGGCGAGATAATTGCCTTCTTCCGCCTGGCCCATCACGATGATCGCACCGATGATCACCACTCCGTGTATCGCATTGGCACCACTCATGAGCGGCGTATGCAAGACGCTCGGCACGCGGCCGATCACTTCCACGCCGACGAACACCATGAGTATGACGATGTATATCATCTGCTGGTGCCCGCTTATCCAGTTCAATACAGTATCCATATACAATGTTTTGTTTTGAGCGGTCCGCTATCCATCACAAGGCAGGTCTGTTCAGGCGAAAAGCCCGGGCACCACCCTCGTACCCTTTACCAGGTCGTCGTCGACATCGACTTGGATGACGCCGTCTTTATCGACCAGCAGATTCAGGAAGTTCTGGATGTTCTTGCCATAGAGTTTACTGGCATCCGAAGGCATGGTCGCCGGCAGGTTGCTGTCGCCGATGATCGTGACGCCTTTATACGACACCGTCTCGTTATTTCGTGTTTCCGGGGTATTGCCTCCTGTAGATGCGGCGAGGTCGATGATGACAGAGCCCGTGCGCATGCTGTCGAGCATCTCATGCGTGACGAGTATCGGTGCCTGCCTGCCGGGTATCTGCGCCGTCGTGATCAGGATGTCTGACTTCGCCACACTTTCGGCTATGCGTGCCTGTTGTTTGCGTTTGTATTCCTCTGTCTGCTCCACGGCATAGCCTCCGGCACCGGCAGAGTCAGCCGCACCCTCCACCTCGACGAATCGTCCGCCAAGGCTCATGACTTCCTCCTTCACGGCGGGACGGGTATCGAAAACCTCCACGACGGCACCAAGGCGGCGCGCAGTCGCGATGGCCTGCAATCCCGCCACACCCGCTCCGAGTATGAGGATCTTTGCGGGCGGGATGCTGCCGGCTGCAGTCATGAACATCGGAAAGTAACGGCCATAGGTATTCGCCGCCAGCAGCACCGCCTTGTAACCGGCAATGTTCGCCTGGCTGCTCAGCACATCCATCGACTGTGCACGGGTGGTGCGCGGCAGGAGTTCCATGCTGAAGACGGAGACCCCTGATGCGATAAGGGGTTCAAGGGATTCCCTGTGCTGTCTTGCCTGGTACATGCCGATCAGCACCGAACCCGCGGCAGGCACGCCTGAAGGCAGGTTGATGGACAGGATCACATTGGCGGAAGCGAGGATCGAGGATGCAGGCTTGATGGAGGCACCGGCCTGCAGATAGGCTTCATCCGTACAGAAAGCGGAAAGTCCCGCGCCGGGTTCCACCCACACT
This sequence comes from uncultured bacterium, assembly GCA_903957405.1. Classification (GTDB taxonomy): domain Bacteria; phylum Bacteroidota; class Bacteroidia; order Chitinophagales; family Chitinophagaceae; genus Pollutibacter. The sequence goes on from CAJBPC010000471.1 coordinate 8,066, forward strand.
TCCCAGCCTTTCTTGACCCATGCGGAAACAGCTTCCGCCAGGACGGAGACACGGGTTTCTGGCACCGGCTCCTTAAGCACACCGACAATCATGAGAAATGTTTGAGTTGTCGCGAAATTACATCATTTGCCATAGGGGTCCGGCATAAATCACCACTTTTTAATACCGAATGGTGAAATGTTGCCGCTCCCTGAAACCCTTTCGGAAAAATACGATGCCGACAAAGAACAGGTCGATGCTGCAGGTGACCCTTGGCGAAAGGATGATCTCCGACCAGGCATCTTCCATCTCTCGGCTCCAATGAATGTCGTCGAATATGAAGATGGCATCCTCGCCGGCATGCTCCATGCATTGAAGAAAATACCTAAGTGTGGGCGCATAACGGTGGTTTCCGTCGAAAAACACCAGGTCAGGCGAAGGCACAAGCTGCAAGGCCTTCTCCAGCGTGTCATCGAAATTTCCAGGAACGGCCGTGACATTATCCAACCCCAGGGTCTTGAAATGCTCCATCGCAAGCGCATGCACTTGTGCGGCCCCTTCCAGGGTGACAACCTTTTCTACAGAGTCGGCAGTGGCCATGTAGGCCGTGCTGATGCCAAGGGATGTACCCAGTTCAATGACCGACCTGCAGCGGTAATGTGCCGCGATCCGGTGCAGAAGTCTCCCGAACTTAGGTGGCTTTGCAGCATTCCCCGCGATATCCCGGACCCTTCGGAGGGTATTGTTATCAAGTCCGGAACCCGCCCCCATATCCTCCACCGGGATCACCCGCGCATCGCGCTTCAATGAGGCCCTCAGGGCTTCTATCCGTCCGAAGGATGCAGGCTTTTCACGGGCATTCAACACCTTCGTGACGAAATCGAACACGAACGGCGAATGGATCCCATGCCCCTTGCCATTTGAAGCGGTGATAAAGTATTTCAGATACCGTGATGCTATGGAAAGAG
>CAJBPC010000472.1 GCA_903957405.1 uncultured bacterium
CACGCCGGCTTCTTCCGCGACGGGGATGATCTCCCTGAGAAAATGCAACAGGTTGTCGCGCAGTCGCGCTTCATCGATGCCGTCATACGGTGCGAGTGCATCGCGGAATTCATCGATGGTGAAGCTCTCCTCGCTCCCGGGAAGCCCGGCGATGACATTGCGCTGCAACAGCCGTCGCTCATCTTCCGGCATCGCGTCAAAGCGAGCCCTGGCGAGGCCGATCTCCGCAGCGGAGTAATCGCGTTCCGCATCCTTTCGGCGGAGCATGAAGAGGTCGAAGGCCATGAACGCCGCCTTCTCGAATCGCAGCGCTTTGCTGCCGTCGCCGACGGTGTAGGCGAGGTCGGTCCTTGTCCAGTCCAGCACCGGCATGAAGTTGTACGTCACGATGCGGATGCCGCAATCCGACAGGTTCCGGATCGTCTGCTTGTAGTGTTGGATGCGGGTAGCGAAGTCCCCACTGCGCGTCTTGATGGATTCATGCACCGGCACGCTCTCCACGACAGACCATTCCAGCCCTTCCGAACGGATCAGGTCGCGGCGGGTGAGGATCTCTTCCTTCGTCCATACGTCACCGTTAGGGACATGGTGCAGCGCTGAGACCACACCGCTGCAACCCGCCTGGCGGATATCCCGCAGGCTGACCGGATCGGCGGGACCGAACCACCGCATGGTCTGCGTCATGCAGGGATCTGACGGAAGGATTTTATTTTCCATATTCAACATCCTTTATTGATTTTTTTCCAAATCTACTCGCATACGGGCGAATCCGCCCTGCGGAACACACACGATCTACACACTTGACCGCGGAAGTGCAAAGTAAGCCTACGCAGAAAAAATGTAACATAGTCTGTTGAACTGTATTTGCGATAACGTTTTCGTGAAATTTTCGCCCCGTAGCATGGTTTGGTCGATATTTGCGTAAACTGGAACCATGTCTAAAGTCAGCCTGCGTGACCTGGCGAAGACCTTGAACGTATCCATCTCCACCGTATCGAAAGGCTTGCGCAACAGTTACGAGATCAGCGAGCAGACGCGGCGGAGGGTGCTGGAAGCCGCGCGCGACATGGGTTACAACCCCAATCCATATGCCGGTTCGTTGCGGCACCACAAGAGCAAGACCATCGGACTGCTCGTGCCGGAACTCACCAACAACTTCTTCATACAAGCCATCAGCGGGGCGGAGTCGGTGGCAAGGGAAAAGGACTACCATATCCTGATCTACAACACCCATGATGATTTCGTAAAGGAGGAGAGCATCATCCGGCATCTTTCGAACGGCAGGGTCGACGGAGTGATCATGTCGCTCACCCGCACAACGGTCAACTACGACCATCTCAACGACCTGATCCTTTCAGGCATCCCCATCGTTTTCTTCGACCGGATAGCACATGAGATAGAGACTGCCAAGGTCACCACCGATGATTTCACAAGCTCCTTCAATGCGACGGAACACTTGATACAGAACGGCTGCCGCGACATCGCTTTCCTGTCTCTGTCGGAGAGCCTCTCGATCGACAACAAGAGAAAGCAGGGGTACCTGGAAGCCCTGAACAAACACGATATCATCTGCAGAGAAGACAGGATCGTGCATTGCAGCGGGGATGAGAAGATGAACCTCGAGCGCATCCGGAAACTCATGGAAAGCGGCAAACCGCCCGACGGGGTATTCGCATCCGTGGAGAAGCTGGCGCTCACCACATATTACGTGTGCCGCGAACTGAAGCTGAAC
>CAJBPC010000473.1 GCA_903957405.1 uncultured bacterium
GGAAGTGACATTCGCAGCGGACGCCGTCTCTGCCATCACCACGCGCATCATCACCAGTGTCCCTGGCGTGAGGGTGTTGGGTATGGAAATGGATGCATTGAATGTGCCGTTGTTCGTCAGTGCAGGGCTGGTAGCGGCATTCTCTCCGCTATCGTCGAAGTCGCCATCGTTGTTGAAGTCTATGAAGACTTTTGCGTATTTGGTAGCATTGCTGGCATCACAGCTGGCGACTTTCATGAAGAAAGGTACTGACTGTCCAACTTCTGCCGCGCCTGCCAGATGCCGGAAGTCTGAATAAGTCTTACAGCCTGTGCTGTTTTGGTTGAGTATACCTGCGAAGCTCAGGCTATCAATTTTACCACCTGCGCTGGACGTAGCGGCGGAAGCTGCGAAGGTTTTACCACCGACGCCCGAAATGAGGAGAGAATAGGTCTGTGTACCGCTTCGGGTGAGGGATCCCTTGTGTGTCACTTCGATGGTGTATGTTTCTCCAACGACAGTGGAATCGATTTCTATGACTTCGACATTATCCAGGTCGTTGTCACCGCGGGTTGCGGGCAAAGAGGGGAAGCTTACATCCAGTTTCCATGGGAGGTGTACCCTGCCAGCGCGTTTTACGCGTATGTCGAGGTCGTGAATGAGTTTTTTAGAGCGGTCATTGATGGGATTTGTGCTGTTGACGGGGCCTGGAGGGTCTGTCCAGCATATGGTTGCCTTCAGGGCTTCTTTTCCGGAAGCGACAACATTGATGGAATAGGTTCCACCGTTGCTGAGGGTTCTTTGCTGGATGACATTATCGGATGTCCTGTCGACCATCAGGGCTGCGCGGTTGAAGTTGGCGAGTCCCCATCCGTTCATGTAGTCAGGTCCCGGGACCGTGTTTGCCTTGTCGGTGGTATGTATCACCAAACCGCGTATGGTCGAGGACCAGGCAGGGTTGTTACCGTTCTTGCGCAGGTATATCTCCTGTAAAAGTATGGAAGATCCGGAAACCGTCGGAGACGACATGGATGTGCCGGAAAGGGTTGCATAGGCATTGTCGGACCCCGTATAGGTGGATGTCACTGAAGTGCCGTTGGCCACGACATCCGGCTTTATGCGTCCGTCGTCTGTTGGGCCGACACTGCTGCTTCCTGAAAGAACCACATCCGTTGGTTTCGAATATCCGTTGGGGATGGCCTGCACATTACCCACTGTGAGGATATTCTTGGAAGTGCTGTAGGTCGGCAGGAGGTCGTATCCGTTCTGATTGCTGATGCCATCTGCCCTTGGACCCGCGCTGATCATGCTTCCTGTTGCGTTATAGCGCCAGTAGTTTGTGCCAATGGCAGGGCCGGATTCATTCCGGTTGTTTCCGGAGGATTTCACGATAAGGTAGTTCGGTGACAGGTATGCCAGTGAATCCCAGAACTGCGATTCCGAGCTGTAGAATCCGAATTTGTAGTCTTCTGTCTGCTCCGCTTGTCCGTACCATTCCCAGCGTGATTGACCATCGTTGTATCTCCATCCCGCTATGGTGCCATAGGAGTGGTTTGATACGTATAGGTTAGGGGCTTCGCCGGCCATTTCAGACAAATGACTGGAGAATGTATAGGCCACCATTCCCGGTATGCCGTAAGCCATTCCTTTGGCAAATGATGACACGCCGCTGGCGATCATGGTGCCTGCCACGTGTGTCGCGTGTCCGTCAGCAGAGGAGGCGCCATCCTTTGCCGTGATCCGTCCGACCAGTTCCTGGTGGGTGCTATTGACGCCACCGCCATCCCAGATGCCGAGTTTATCTTTCAGTAGGGGAGTGTTGCCGCTCAGGTTCAGGCCGGAACTGCCACCGACCCACAGCTTGTTGGTGCCGATGGTTGCGGCTGCGTTCACTTTAGAAAACGACTCGAAATACACCGGGAAACCTGCAGCATCCACC
>CAJBPC010000474.1 GCA_903957405.1 uncultured bacterium
AGGGTGCGTATCCTTTCTGATGTGACGTCCTCCGATGCCATGAAGTTCGCCATCTCAGGGGGAGTGACTGAGATCGATGATGAACAGGAAAAAGGACAAATGAAGTCTTCCTGACCGTGATTCCTCCCTTTAGCTCGTGATTTTTCTCCAAGAATCTGTGCATCCACACTTGTTTGGACCTTCTTCATCAAGGTACATTGCATCCATGATGGATTGTTACTCCTAAAGCGACATATCTGTCAATGTCGGATGTTCTCTCAAGTATTTTTTCCATGAAGACTTTTTTTTTGATCATCGTGCTGTTGGCCTCGACTGCCGGGCCGACGTATTGCTGGGGCTTTTATGCACACCGGCAGATCAACTACTATGCTGTTTTCCTGCTTCCGCCGGAGATGATCGGGTTTTACAAGAAACATTCGGGTTTCTTAGCGGACCATGCCGTGGACCCTGACAAGCGCCGCTATGCAGTGGCCGGGGAGGGACCAAAGCACTACATCGATATGGACAGTTTCGGGGAAGAGCCTTATGATTCCATCCCTGTGTACTGGGATGCTGCCGTCAAAAGATATGGTGAGGACAGCCTTATGAAACGAGGCATTGTACCCTGGTGGGTGAATCGTATGCTCCTGCGGCTGACCCGTGCTTTCAGGGATCGGGATGCTGCTTATATCCTAAAGACATCAGCCGATATCGGACATTATATTTCGGATGCACATGTACCGCTTCATGCTTGCAGCAACCATAACGGGCAACATACGAACCAGCATGGGATCCATGGGTTTTGGGAAAGTCGCATTCCGGAGCGGTTTGCTCCTGTGGCATTCGACTTTGTCATCGGTCGTGCAAGGTATCTCGAGCGGCCTCAGCATTTCATTTGGGCCAGAGTACTGGAAAGTGCAGCAGCCGCGGATACAGTACTGAAGACAGAAAAAAGCCTTTCTCAGATCATCCCCGAGGATGCACGCTACGCTTTCGAGGAACGCAACGGGGTTGTCATCCGACAATACTCGAGTTTTTATACTCAGAAATATCATGAAGTCCTCGATGGCATGGTAGAACGCCGCATGAGACAGTCTATTTACGCCGTCGCATCTTTCTGGTACACAGCCTGGGTGGATGCCGGTCAACCTGATCTTGATAGGCTGGATTCGGTTGTATTCACGGACAGTGATCGCCTTGAGTGGGATTCGCTGAACAGGCAGTGGAAAGCCGATGAGATCAAGGGGAGGGACTGTCACTGATAATATATGGTTTGCGGATTGTGCCATCCCCGTAAACAGGCGGAAAGCTTTGAAACCATAAAATCAACATAATCGTGGTTTAGGCAATCAATTATCCGCTAATTTTGGCCGCTATTCATTTGTTATGGTATACAATTTCAATGCAGGTCCAAGCATTTTACCAAAAGAGGTACTTGATGAAGCATCTAGGGCAATCCTGGATTTCAACGGAACCGGTCTGTCGATACTCGAAATAGGCCATCGTACTCCAGCTTTCGAGTCTGTGATGCATGAAGCCATCAGTCTCACTAAAGAGTTGATGCAGTTGGGTCCGGATAAGGAGGTGATGTTTCTCCACGGCGGAGCAACCACACAGTTTTTTCAGGTGCCGATGAACTTTCTGGATGTGCATGGGGTAGCTGCATATTTGGACGGAGGCATCTGGGGTAGCAAGGCGGCCAAGGAAGCCTCTTTATATGGTCATGCTGAAGTGGTGGCGAGTTCCAGTGACAGGCAGTATACTTATATCCCAAAGGGCTTCAAGGTCCCGTCTGATGCATCTTACCTGCATATCACGACCAACAACACGGTAGAGGGTACACAGATGTGGCATTTCCCGGATGTCGATGTCCCGCTTGTGGCGGATATGAGCAGTGATATTTTGAGTCGGGAGATGGATTTCAACAGATTCTCACTGATATATGCGGGTGCGCAGAAAAATATCGGGGCTGCGGGTGTGTGCATGGTAGTGGCCGACAAGTCTTTCATCAGTCGGAGGGTCAGGAAGCTTCCTGCAATGATGGACTACGGGAAGCATATCGAGAATGGATCGATGTTGAATACACCGCCCGTTTTTGCAGTATATGTTTGCCTGCTGACACTCAGATGGTTGAAAAGCAAAGGAGGCATAAAGGGTATCGAGGATGAAAACCTCCGTAAATCCTCATTGCTGTATGACACCCTGGATGCATTGCCGCAATTTCGCCCTACCGTTGCGAAGGAAGACCGCAGCCAGATGAATGTGGTCTTTGTGATGGATGATCCAGAAGCAGCGGAGGAATTTCTGGCACTATGCGATAAAGAGCGCATGGTCGGGGTGAAAGGCCATCGAAGTGTGGGAGGGTTCAGGGTATCTTTATACAATGCAATGCCTTTTGAAAGCGTGAAGGTGTTGACAGATCTGATGCGTCATTTTGCCGGGAAACACTAGGTCAGGGCAGGCTATTTCAGTCTAATGTGATTTGAAAATCAAATTGTAAAATATGTGTGATATCGCACCTTTCAGGGCATTGAGGCCGAAAGCAGCATTTGCCGAGAAGGTTTCGGCACCGCCCTATGATGTGCTTAACAGCGAAGAGGCCCGCGAGAAAGCACAAGGCAATCCGTATTCATTCCTGCATGTCACAAAGCCGGAGATCGACCTGCCCGCTAACGTACATCCGTACTCTAATATCGTTTATGAAAAGGCAGGGGAAAACATACGATCGTTGCGCAATCAGGGTGTACTCATCCGTGAGGAAACCCCCTGTTATTATATTTATAGGCTAGGGATGGATGGCCGAACGCAGACAGGCCTGGTTTGCGTATCCTCGATACGCGACTATGAAGCCGACTTGATCAAGAAACATGAATTCACAAGGCCTGAAAAGGAAAAGGACCGCATCAGCCATATTTCCATATCCGGTGCACAGACGGGCAATGTGTTTCTCACCTACCATGAGGTGGCAGAGATGGATGTCCTCGTAGCTGCATGGATTTCATCCACAGAGCCGGTGTACGATTTTACGGCGGAAGACGGCATCGGCCATGCTGTTTGGGTGGTGGATGATCCGGAAACCGTTGATCGCATCACTGGGATATTCAGTGACCAGGTTCCTTGCACGTACATCGCAGACGGACACCACAGGGCTGCCAGTGCTGCAAAAGTCAAGTCTGCGCTGGGTGCAGACGCCGGTCCGGAAGCTGACTATTTCCTGACCACGCTATTTCCTGCCAACCAACTGAGGATCATGGATTATAATCGGGTTGTCCGAGACCTTAACGGACTTTCCCCCGATGGTTTGTTGACTTCCTTAGAGCAGGATTTCAAGGTTTCTGAAAGTCGGAATCCAGTTTCACCTTCCGCATTGCATGAATTCGGCATGTATCTTGCCGGGAAATGGTATGTCTTGTCTTCAAAGGAAGGTACCTACACGACAGATCCCATCGGAGTCTTGGATGTTTCGATCCTCTCCGACAACGTGTTAGACAAGTTGTTGGGTATATCCGACCAGCGGGTGGACAAGCGCATCGATTTTGTAGGAGGCATCAGGGGGCTGGGTGAATTGGAAAGGCGCGTGGACAGTGGCGAAATGGCCGTGGCATTCAGCTTTTATCCTGTCAGTATCCGTCAGCTTTTCGATATCGCTGACAGCGGTAATGTCATGCCTCCTAAAAGCACATGGTTTGAACCGAAGCTTAGGGACGGCTTGCTGACACATCTGATACGTGAATGAGTGCATACGCCGGTTATGATATTCATTGACCCATAAAGGTCACTCTGTTAAGATCAAATCATTCCACAAATGCGCATCCGTTTCATTTTTTTCTTCATGCTCATGGCTGCCATGAATCCTTCATATGGGCAGCAGACAATCTCCCAATTACGGGAGACTGCGCTGACATTTCAACGCCAGGGTGATCACGCCAACGCTTTGTTGGTATTTAGCCGTGCATTGCAGCAGGATCCGAAAAATATGCAACTACTGACGGATGTCGCCTATACTTATTACCTGCAGCGGGATTTTGGAAAAGGAATGGAAGCGATAAGACCCTTGGTTGAGAGAGAAGATGCAGAGGTCAGAACATTTCAGGTGGCGGGCAACATCTACAAGGCCATTGAAGAAGTCGGGGCCTGCGACAGGATGTACCGCAGGGCCTTGAAAAAATTCCCTGAAAGCGGCGTTCTATATAGCGAGCACGGGGAGTTGCTAATGGCTCGAAAAGATCTGGGTGGTGCTCTTGCACTATGGGAGAAAGGGATCCAGGTGGATCCCGGGCATAGCGGAAACTATTATCACGCATCGCGTTTCTATCATTTTAACGGCGAACGGACCCGCAGTATGATCTATGGGGAGATATTCTTGAATATGGATAGTTATTCGGCAAGGTCCGCCGAGGTTAAATCCCAGTTGTTGGAATCGTACAAGAATTTTTTCATTCCAAATGACAATGCGCGTGGGACATTGGTCAAAAAAAGAAGTGGATTTGAAGAGGCATTCCGGATTGGCATGGAACGTCAGCGCGATATGGCTTCCATGGGCATCGATGTTTACAAGCTCATCATGATCCGTACAAGGTTCATATTGGATTGGTATGCGGGGTCTGGAAAGGAATACCCCCACCGACTCTTTGAGCAGCATCAGTATCTCCTAAGAGAGGGCATGTTCGAAGCCTATAACCAATGGCTATTCGGTGCCACGTCCAACATACTCGAATATCAGCATTGGGTGAATACCCATGCCGACGATCTCGGTCAGTTTACATATTACCAGCGCAACAGGATCTTCAAAATGCCTCCCGGCCAATATTACGGAGTCGGCAACTGACTTTGGCCTCACCCCATTTTTACGGTTATCATCTTTCTAAAAGCATCTGCATAGCAGGGTGCTTAGCAATACTGACGAGTCAGTGCATCTGCGGTTGACAACAATGATCAGCAGGAGAATTGCTATCCCGGATCTGTCGAAATGATGCAGAATCAGAATCCGGTTCAACATTATAAGATGTTACATACATAGGATTGTTGGAACCTCCATATTTGGATTTTCATCGTAGCATTGCATGGCATGAATATGTCGGTATCCGGGCCTAACATTTTCATGTTCAGGACGTTGTGACTATTATCTCGACATAGTTTTGCATTCTTCTAATTCTGAATACGTATCAAAAAAAATAATAAGTCATGAAGAAAATCATAGTTCTTTTTTCAATTTTGGCAACCACGTCTTTCCACTCAGATGCGTGGTCACAGAAAAAGATCGTTGGTGGTGAGATCGCGGCAGGTGCTCGGTTTGGAGGACAAACGGGGCTCACGATAAAAAAATACAACGGCTCCAACAGGTCAGCCCTTGAAGGAGTTGTTGGATGGAATTTCGATAATGCTATACAAGGATTTTCCATGACGGGTCTTTTTGAAAAAATGGCACCACTCAATTCCAATGGTCAGTTAAGCGGGCAGTTCGGTTTTGGTGGAACAGCCATCTTCGGCGATAAATTCTATCTCGGCCCCACAGGAATTCTTGGATTCGACTGGAGACTCAAGAAAGTTCCTGTCACGATGAGCGTTGACTGGATGCCTACATGGATACTGATCGGTACCAGCAGGTTCAGCAGCCTTAACGGGGCATTCTCGCTCAGGTATATTTTAAATCATAAAAAATTCGATTGAGGTTGAACCCGAGTCGTATCCCACTTGCCTCATGATCAACGATTCAAAGGGCTAATCGATGAACAATAGCCTTACAATTAAGTAGCAGTTTCATTCCAATCTAACATTACAAATCAAGCAAATGAAAAATCTATTTTTTGCGGTGGTAACCTCCAGTATGTTGTTTCTTGTTTCTTGCGGACCTTCTCAGAGAGTGACCAGCTCGTGGACCAATCCACAGAAGCCTGTTGCGACGAAATTTTCAAAAGTCTTCATTGCGGCAGCTAGTAAGAACGCATACGCCTTACTGTCGAAGAAAATGTTTGAGC
>CAJBPC010000475.1 GCA_903957405.1 uncultured bacterium
ACAGTCCTTTTGAGTCCTGCCGGGGGTGAAGAAAGCCGTTTGGAGGAGAACAGGCGTCCCTGACTTCGGATCACCGTCATAGAAGGAAACCGGGATGGCCTTTGGTATCGAATCGTATCCATTACCCATGCACAGGGTGAATTTCACGAGTGTCTTTTCATTCGTATAGCAATGTGTTTCAAGGATATCGATCCGGTAATCAGGAGGGAACACCTTCAGCACTGAAAAGCCACCGATGGTGCAGGCGTATCTGTTTTTCATGGTCATCTTCAGGGTATCGCTGCGCATCACCTGTGCCAATGTGGAAGGGCAACCGGTCAGGCACGAAATCATTAAACCGGAAGATGTGTACCAGATGACAGAGGATGGGTCATATACTTGAGATGCAATTCTGACTGTGACCAATTGTTTTCTTAACACCGTAGTATCGGAAGGGGTGAGCGTCACGACTTCCGGCAAGGCGGAGATGCTGTCATAATTATTGAGATAATTCTTTTCCAGAAATATCGAATCAGCCGGCATCACAAAAGGGAGCGTGCCATCATGGTTGACCACTGCGAATATTTTCCCATTCGTCACTGAAGGGATCACGTAGCGATATGAGCCGCATTTTGTGAGGGTACTGTCGACGGTTGTGAAAACGGGACCCAAGAGTTTTGCATTACCGAGTTTCGGATCCGCATCGAAGAAGGCGACCTTGATGCCTTTTGGGATATATCCGGCGGCGTAGAGGTCGCATAATGTGAAATCAACCACCAGGCTATCGGGGGTATAGCAGTCAAGGGAGTCAAGCTTGACCGTGTAATCGTTCCATGGCGGCACGTTGATCACTACGCGGGCGGTATCCCTGCAACCGGTTGCATTCTCTGAAATGAACAACACCGCCTCGTCCGTAAACCTTGCTTTGTAGGTCGGTGTTTGGCAATTTGTGCAGCTAAGGCTGGGAGAAGACAACCATCTGAAACCATTCGCCCCGGCACCCGGGATGCCTACCAATGGCAATTCGTCGCCAGGCACCATATCCGCGGTGGGAGGAGAAGCGGTCGTCCGGAAACCGAAACCTGTCCGGGATGCGATATTATTGCTGAATTTCAATTCCGGAATGGTGGCATGCAAATTTGTGTCAGGGGGATCGGGGAAGGATATCGGGAGCACGTTTCCGTTGTCATTGAAAGCGACGAAGATGGTATCCAGATATTTTCGACCGGGATCCAGGAACACGGTGTACACTGTTCCGCAGCATTTACCGGTCAATGCATCCGGCATGGGAAAGGTATTGCCGATTTTTTTCGCTCCGGGCAGCCTTGGATCCGAATCGTAGAAAGAAATCGGCACGCCGGCAGGAATGGTCGAATAGCCATTGTTGCAGATCTGAAAAGTCAGACGGACTTTATCGTTGTTAAAGCAAACAACCTCATGTATGTTGGGTACGCCATCGACCGTAGGGTCTTCTACACGAAGATCGAACGATTCGGTTGTATCGTAACAGGCACCGACATTTGACACCAGCCTGATCCGGTAAGTTCCACTATCCATGAAAGTATAGTTGAGATCTTTTTGGGTACTGACCACCGCAGGCAGCATCATCGTGCCATTGTTGCTCATGAACCATTGGAAGGATGCATTATCGGGACGAGAGCGATTCTTGAAGATCACGCTATCCAGCAGGATGGGATGTTTTGAGGCGATGATGCGTTTATCGGGGAAAAATCTGGATATCACGCCGCAATTCACGATGATTGAGTCTGTTTGGGAGCCGAAACATGCCGGATCATTATTCCATACTTTGAGTGTGACGCCATATTTTCCGGTGTCGGGGAATGCGTAACTGAGGTTCGGGGACGAGCCTACCACGGCACCGTTGACCGTCCATTGGTATGTGGTTCCTTGTGAAAAGGTATTGGTGAATTGCACCAGGTCTCCGGGCGTTGGGTACCAGTTGCTTCTTGTGAATCCGGCGATGACCGGTTCGGCCTTGCAAGCGGAATCACACCGGTTGTTCCACAGCAGCGTTTTCCGTGTGGAGTTCAACTCGCTCTTCATGACATCGGCCTGGCCCTTGGTGAACATGAAGGTGCAAACACCATAGGTCATGAAGTTTCCCGTCAGATCCTGCAGGTCAGGCCCCTGACCGTTGATCGTATCCGAGCTGCAGGTATTGATGCTTGCGCCGCAGCCAGGAGTTGACACCGTCGATGGTGGCGTGTCGCAGATCCCGTCGCCATCAATCGCGCAGTTGTTGTTCGCACATTCGTTGATGGTGAATGTATGTTTCAGCCCCAGGTAATGTCCGAGGTTATGAGCCAGTACGGGTCCAAAGCTGGTGACGACCACCCCATCCCAGAAATCACCGCCTTTTGTATGGGTCGCATAGCCGTTCTCTGTGGCACGCAGCCATTTGCCGCAAACGAACATTGGGAAGATTTCTGTTTTGATCCCATCGACGAGCCAGATATTGCAATACCGTTTGGTATCCCAGGAGACGAGGTTTTTCATCCGGTAATTCTCAATATCGCGGTCGTAATCGCCAAAGACTGAATTTGTCCGAGTTATCCCTTTTGTATTTCCACCATTCGGATCCTTTTTGGCCAGACAGAAGGAAAGTCCCGTATTGTAACCGGGACCTTGAGACGCGTAGGTGTTTCGATGGGCGAAAGCATCATTGAGGTCATCAATACCTTCTTGCACCATAAGGTCGGTGATGGAATCCGGTTTGGTGCTGACGATGTGCACGACCACGGCGATTTCCTGCGCTCCAAGCCGATATCCTGAGAGAAGGATAATGCTCAGGAACAGTGCGAGGAATAATCCCTTTGAATGTTTTTTATGATGTGCTAGCAGCAAAACTCAGATATATTTATTTCGAACCTACAAAATAAATGCCAACAATGTAAAAGTATCAACTTCGTTTACAACTGATGCAATAATAAGCTGACAGACAACTCATATATCGAAAAAAAAGCGTCGGTATTGCATATTTCAGTTTTTTATCTTACAATTGTCGCAATCCGTCCATACCCATGAAGATCAAACAATCTTGTTGCGCCCCTGTGCGTGCACATGAACGTAAGAGCTCCGCATACATGCTTGATCATTCAAGGCATGCCGATACTGCGTGGAATCCATTCCGGGCACTCATATTCCTGTTCCCCCTGCTCACATGTCTGAATGCTTCTCAGACAACAGCTCAGCCTGTGTACGACATACAGTACGGCAATCTGGACTTCCCCGATGCCCGAAAGGTACACAAGAAGGGAACCTTTGGCCAGACAGCGGGCAGCCGCACCCTGTACACAAATGTGGTGACGGTGGAAGGGCAGCAGATCGACTGCATCATCACCACGGTGAGTATTACAAACGGGTATTTCCAATATCCGACAGGATTCTGCACGGGTACGATACCTTTCGATTTTAGGGAGGTGCAGAACTGTCCGAATCGGGATACATCGGTCGTTTCTTTATATAGCAATGAAGACCGGTTTTTCACCCCGACATTTTTCTTTGAAACCGGAGGTGGCAGTTGCCGGTTCAAATTCGAGTTCATTTTAGGGAACAGTTATAATGATGCGACAGACAAGGGCCAGTCGGTGATCCTGCAGAATGTGATGGTCAACAGTTATGATATCGACGGCAACGTCGATTGCTTGTTTCCGAATCCGAGTTTGAATCAGTACAATGATTTCAGTGGCTTCAATGCTGCCGCAAGGGCGACACCGGGAACGAACATCATACCGCAGTACAATACAGCCTCTGGCATGACCCGGTTCCAGTCCATTTCTAATTGCAACAAGCGTGACATTACGGACCCCGCCACCAGGATTCGAGTGGAGTACAACTATCTTCAGGAGTTTGAAGTGGTGGTGGGCATGACCGGCAGGGGGCGAGCGTTCTTCTTCCTTGATTTTGGCCAGGGCCCGATCTGGACACCGCAATATCTGGGGGCTCCGGTACTGGACCTAAATACCGCAGCTTTCGGGGACGGGTACAATAACATCACGACGATGTGTTCTGCACCGGAAAAACTGAGCAAGGGGACAAGCAACATCCTCAGTGTGAACAACAGCATCAGCGAGCTGATCATCGC
>CAJBPC010000476.1 GCA_903957405.1 uncultured bacterium
AATGTACGGGATCCTCCCCGCAAAGTCCGAGCTGAACCGCGATATCCGTGCCATGCCCCTTTCCGGTCTTTGCCAATGACCCGTACAGGAGTACCCTTACGGATGACACCCTGCACAGCAAACCCTTCGAATCGAGCTTTTGGCAGCACATGGACGCAGCCTTCCATGGACCCAGCGTGTGTGAGCTGGAAGGGCCCACCCCGATTTTGAACATGTCGAATACCGATATCGGATCGTGTGGCAAGACAATCTTTTTTTGATTATTAACCCAGCAAAGACATCTCGTCAAGACTACAAACCAACTGACCAGAATATCACTGGACGCTCTGCAGCGTGATGTCGAATATCAGTACCGAATTCGGTGGAATGCTGCCCGCTGATTGTGACCCATACCCCAGTGAAGGGGGGAGATACAGCCTGATGCTGCCACCTGCCTTGATCAGGGGAATGCCATATTGCCAACCCAGGATGAGCTGGTTGAGGCCGAACGTCACAGGAGTCGCACCCGTTTGGTCGAACACAGTGTCGTCAGTAAGCTTACCCTTATAAAACACAGTGACCTTTGAAGAGATGTTAGGGGTCGCTCCGGTGCCCTGGGTAAGTATCTTGTAGTAAAACCCGCGGGGGTCGGAAGACACGGAATCCCGCAGTTTCATCCGCGTGATGTACTGATCGAGGGTTTCCGGCTCAGCATCCTTCTTGCAGCCAATGGCCAATAATAACACGAAACCTAGAAACGCGATAAGAACTCTTTTCATGATCGGGCTTGTATTTGATGCGCAAAGTTCATGGATTTCCACCATTATGCAAGTCATTCTTGATGACCTGATCCTCTTTTTCCTGCCTTGCACGAAATTCAAGGTAACGCTGTTCGTGCTGTTCCCACTTAAGCTGCCGGCTGAAAAATCCGATGAATGCCGCTATCAGCAACACACCGACGATGAGCACGATCGGGTTGAACTGACTGCTGCCAACAGCATCGGCACGCTTGTACCAAAAACGGCCTGCGAAGAAATTGATCAGGATGGGGATGGCAAATGCGAAACCCAAAGGAAGACCGAGCCAAAGCCGGTAGGATGGCTTTTTATGCCTTTCCCTGTGCTGTTCCCACCAGGTCATGAATGCTTCTTCGTGTGAAGTGAGTGGCATATTACAAAGATAAGCGAGCACGGCAAACTAAAAACCATTAAAATTCAGTGACATATGAACCGCCCGCATATAATAAAGGCATTAAAAGCACGTTTTTAAGTAACTTACAATAATCCGTGATCAACGATGCTGACATCAGGAAAAGCCAATAAATTGAAACTGACACAACTCATAGGAGATTACCTCATTGAAAACCGCAGCGTATCACTGCCCGGGTTCGGTCTACTCATGTATGATAGTACCATCCAGTCAATCCATCATACGGAAACGGTGGGGTCATCTTTTGCACAGGGAAGCCTGTCATTCAGACCCGATGCCAAAGCCAACTACGATGAGGAACTGATCATGTTCATCTCCAGGGAGACGGGAAAGATGAGGTCATTGTCGTATTCCGACCTGGATTCCTATTTCCAGTTCGGTCATGAACTGATCAACATCAGCAAACCCTTCAATATTGAAGGCATCGGCACCCTGCAGAAATCCCCCAAAAACGAATTGGAGTTCATCCAGGAAACTGGAACGAATCTGCCACACCACCATAGTAAAGGGAAGAAAAAAATCAAGCCAAGGGATAGTTTCGGTAGAGGACAATCGAATATCGATAGCCTGGCCATGCATCCCAAATCAAAGGTGAAGACAAACAGGATCCTCATAGTGGCGGTTGTACTCCTGACGATCGCAGTGGGCTATCTCCTCAATTCAAAATTCCATATCCTCCAAAAAGGGTTCAGTGCGAAATTCAACACCAAGACAAATTCAACACCCGATGCCGAGGCCCAGACAGACTCCTCCGCAATGGCAATCACAACTAAAACGACTGGAGCAGATGAGACGAAAGGGAATTTCAACGTGATCCTCGAGCTTGCGAAAAAGGACAGGGCCATCAAAAGATTTGCGGAATTGAAGGAATGGGGACATGACATCAGAATGACGACACAGGATTCTCAACGCTTCAAACTTTTCATCCCCATCCTGGCCCCTATCGCAGACACTACCCGGCACAAAGATTCTCTACGGCTGTTTTTCGATAAAAATGTCTGGATAGAAATACCCGCAAATGAGTGAACGGATCTCATTCCGCTGGATAGTATTTTTCATCTTCGTGGCGGCGGACATCATCTGCCTGAATGAATACCCGTCCATCAGGATCTTCACGAAGCCTTTCCTAATACCGGCGTTGACCGTTGCATATTATCTTGACGCAAGACCGCTATCCGGTCCATCTCGCCTATTCATTGCGGCTCTGGCATGCTCATGGCTGGGAGATGTGTTGCTGATGCTGGATGCTCAGGATCCTGGATTTTTCATGGCCGGCCTCCTCGCATTCCTGACAGCACACCTGCTATATATCTGGTATTTCAAACGGATATCATCGACCAAAAAATCATTCCTCAAAAGCAGGCCGGTCATGCTGCTCGCTGTAGTTGTGTTCGTATTCGAGCTGCTATATATCCTTTGGCCCGGACTCGGGTCGATGAAAATACCGGTCATCATCTATGCTTCCGTGCTGGGCAC
>CAJBPC010000477.1 GCA_903957405.1 uncultured bacterium
CAGCACTTCATTCGGGAACATGCAGCCATCCCAGCAGATGTGCTGGAAGGCCTTGGTGAGTTCACCGTTTTCATCCCTCAGCCAAAAGCCGGCATGCTTGGCGATGTCCAGTTTGCCGGCGGGATCCATTGCCTGGCAATGTCTTCCGGTCTTGTCGTGTGATCCGGTGCCATGGACCGTGCCGTCATTCTGAGCCACGTGAAAATCGAGGGTCCAGGGCCTCAACGCGGCCGTGAGTTTTCTAAGACCCTCATCCAGTGCGGCCTCGTCGCTCCAATCGAAATCCTCCGGCAGGATGCGATGCTCGGGTGCATTGTAGCCCAACAGAAAAAGCAAGGTGTGGGCCATGTCTGCCTGAAATCCGATATTGGGACGATCCACCGCCTCAAGCGTATCGATCATGCTCTTCCAACTGTGCATGCCACCCCAGCAGATCTCTCCCTCAGCCGCCAGTTTCTCGCCATAATCCGCGGCCACATCACAGGCCTCGCGGAAGGTTTCTGCTATCAGCTTCGTGTTGCCTGCAGGATCCTTCGCCCAGTCCTCGGGCTTGCTGGCGGAATCGATCCTGATGATGCCATAGGGACGGACACCGGCCTTGCGCAGTTTCTTGCCAAACTCACAAGAGCGTTTCACCATGTCGACAAACACTGCACGATCATCCTTGCTTCCCATGGCGGGACCTCCCCAGATGGGCGCCACCAGTGAACCGATGTTCAGGTTCAGGGCACCCACTTTGTCGGCAAGTTTTTTGATCCCGTCTTCCGTCTCATCGATGTTGAAATGCGGTTCAAATAATCCGATGTCGATCCCATCGAATTTTACGCCATCGGCTTCTGCGCTGGCGGTGAAATGAATGAGCGTATCCAGATCGATCGGCGGTTCAGAATCCGGCCCTTTGCCTACGATGCCGGGCCAGGTCGCATTGTGCAGTTTGGGGAAATTGTGCTGGGACATATGGTTGCAATTTTAGTTGATGTATTTTGATGAATGTGTGGCGATTTGTTGCCTGATAAAATGGAGTCCGTTTTCAGCCATTTCCCATGGAGCCGAATACTCCCGCCATACATTGATGGCATTGGCGAAGTCCGGATCATTCCTGGAAAATGATTCAATGGTCAGCCAGCCGCTGTAGTTGATCTCCGCCAGCGTGGCAAAGGTCTCATCCCAGTGTACATGACCGTCGCCCGGAGTCCCCCTGTCATTCTCGCTGATGTGCACATGGGCCAGCAGCGGTGCGTTCGTGTGCAGGGCGTCCTTCGCCTTTTTCTCTTCGATGTTTGAGTGATGCGTGTCGTACATGGCCTTCACATTCGGATGTGACGACAGTGTGATGAGATGGCTTAACTGTTGCATCGTATTGCAGAGGTAGCACTCAAACCTGTTGAGTGCCTCCAGGGCCAGGGTGATGCCGGCTGTGGCTGCATATTCACCGGCACGGTGCAACACTTCCGCACACCATTGGTATTCTTCTGATTGTGGGGGCTTTTGGGAGAACTGTCCGTGTGCCGAATGAAAGGGACCACAGAGGATGCTTGACCGCATGTCGTGCGCCCGGTCGATCCCCCACTTGATGCGGTCCAGCGCCTTGCTTCTGACCGCTGCATCTGGACTGACGGGGTTGTGTTCCGCATCCACTACGAAGACGGCTGTGGTTTCCAGTCCGATTCCCGCCGCATGATCTCCGAAACGCTTGTACGCCGCGTCATCCGGCGCACCAATGAAGCATTCCACACCGTCATATCCGATCTCCTTGAGTCTGTCGATGATGGGAAACTGTTCGTCTGAAACGACAGCCGACCATACCAGAGTGTTGAAACCTATTTTATACATGGCTCATATTTATTTTCTGTACGGCACATGGATGTCCATCGGGCCGGCCCATTTTTTAGGGATCTTTTTCCCGGCCACCCAGTGCATGGCATTGATGACAAGGCGTTGAAAGGGCTCCTGGTCAAAATCTTCGGGATGTCCCATGGTGGTGAAAAAAACCTTCGCCCCATAGCGGTTGGTGCCTGTCCAGGCCACCGGATTGTCAAAAGCCTTCGTGGTGTTGGGATTGACGGAACGGCCCGTCATAAGCGCCTTTGATCCATTGGATGGGTAATTGGGAAGCACCTGGTACAGCCAGGATCTGACATGAAACGACTTTCCCACTCCGTGGAGTATGGGGTCGTTGGAGACCGAATCGATCATGGTCACATCTGTGGAGGATTCGTGTCCGTAATGGGTATGCTTGTTGACACCGCCCCAACCGGGTGGTGAGTTAAAGGCCCACTCCCCGAAAGCGTTCCACTGTTCCAGGGCGTGTCCTTTCGGATAGTTGAAGGCATGGGTGGTGGTGCGAAAACCAACCATGGGCTTGCCTGTTTTAAGAAAATCTTCGATGTGCTTCACCTGATCAGCAGGCAGGCGACGCCAGCGAAGATAGAACACCGCGATGTCAGCCTCTTTCAGGGCTTCGAGCCCCGGAATATTCTCTTCTGACTTATAGTCGGGATATGCCTTCAGCACCTTTGTCCTGAAACCGTAATGCTGTTCCAAAGCTGCAGCGATCGCAGGCATGGTGGCTTCACTGCCGTATTCATGATCGCCCGTGACGAAAACCACCAGCGGCCTCTTCGAGGTTTTCCCGGCACGGTCCTGTGCCATGGACGTCATCGCGACAGTTAGGATGACAATGATCGCCATGGTCCTTTTCAGCAGCAAAAAAAGCAACGAATGGGGAATAGTGATGCTGTTCATCAAGATAAATATTAGTGGTTATTGTTTTTCCATAGGATGCATTTTCAGCAGTTCCTCAGGGGTGTAAAATCCTGTTTTCCCTTTGATGGCGGCCCGGATCTCTTTCACCCGCTGCGGACTCACGGCGGGAGCCTTGTTCCCAAATGCATTGCGGACATAGGTGAGCACGGATGCCATTTCATCATCTTTCAGCATGCCCGCGTATGGAGTCATGGGCACCTGTCCGGGATATTTCTTTCCATTGACTTCAATCGGCCCATAAAGGCCTTTCATCACCAGTTTAATGAGTCGGTCTTCATTTCCAGTGACCCAGGCCGAGCCTTTGAGGGGAGGGAACCCGGATGATTCCAATCCCTTCCCGTCGGCCTGGTGACAGGTATTGCAATAGCCATCCCGCATGTAGATGGCTTTTCCGGCGGACATGACTTCAGGCTTGACGCCGGCAACAACGGGTGTTTTGTCGGCAGCATCCTGTTTGGGTTTTATGATGGCATGTCCGTTGATGTGCGCTTCGGCGGCGGCATAGGCATTTTTCATCCATGGATCGAGCGGTTTTTTCCGCGCCTCCAGGATGATGGGTAATCCTTTTTCCTTACTGAGCCAGGAGGCGGAAACGATGGCTTCCAGCCTGACCCTGCCATGATCATCTTTGGCGGCATTCATCAGCAGGGCTGCCTTGTCGGGCAATTCATTGCCAGCGAATCTTACGATTTCCAAAGCCGCCGACCGGATCCGATGATCCGTTGATCTCAGCAGTTGCCGGAGCAGGCGCTGGTCCACTTTGTTCTGTCCCCATGAAACCCACAAAGCTTCCAGCAATAACTTTTCATGATCCGGGGCTTTCTTGTCGAGCCCCGCGACCCATTTCCCCAGCTCGGGCAATACTTCTGATGCAGGATGTTCCCTTAACGCCCTTCGGGTCCTGTAACGGGTGCGGTATTCCGGGAGTTTCAGATTTTCAAGCAGTTCGGATACCGTTGCACCATCCACTTTTGCAGGGTTTACCAGTGGTCTGCCGGGGTAGGTCACCCGGTAGATCCTGCCATGAGAATGATCCCGCAACGGATCCCGGATATTGTGTTGCATGTGGCCGATGAGTACGTTATGCCAGTCGGCGATGTACAACGAACCATCCGGCGCGAATTCAAGGTCGACCGGACGATAGTTGATATCGCTGGACCTGACGAGGTCCTGACGGTGCTTCGTGCCATAACCGGTTCCATCCTCAAACATCCTGTGTTGTTTGGTGCCCAGGAATCCGATGGTATTGTTGATCAGCATGTCGCCCTGTACGTCATCCGGGAAATGCCTGCTGGAGACAAATTCAAGTCCGGAAGTGGGCCTCACGCGATGCTTCTCTTCAATGATGCTGACCGCCTTGGGAGTGGCCACTCCGTATCTGGGTTTCACGGTGCCGGGCATCATCCAGGTCACATCCGGCCCCGATGTTTCGGCATAGAACACCTGGCCCCAATCATCGAAAGCGATCCCCCATGGATTGGGGATGGACAGTTGCGCAATGCGGTCGAGTTTTTTCCTCTTCGGGTCATACCGGAAGAATCCGCCGTTGGTTCCCCTCACCGGTCCGTAAGAAGTTTCGATGTCATTGGCAAGAAACACCCCTTGTCCCATGTAAATGCCGCCGGATGCATCCGTGGTATATGCGTGGTGCGCGTGGTGGGTATCATGATCGTCAAATCCGCTGAGCAAGATCTCTCTTTTGTCCGCCACATCATCCCCATTGGTATCCTTCAGCAGCATGAAGTCGGTTCCCTGAGATAGATAGACGCCTTCCGGGGCGATCTCAAAGCCGAGTGGTAGGTGAAGGTTGTCGGCAAAGGTGATTTGTTTGTCGGCCTTGCCGTCATTGTTCGTGTCTTCGAGGATGATGAGTTTGTCATTGGGTTTGGGGTCTCCTGGCTTCCAATGAGGATAGGTGGGCATGACGGCGACCCAAAGCCTGCCCTTGTTGTCGAATGATATCTGTACCGGATTGGCGAGATCCGGGAATTCAACTTCTGAAGCAAACAGGCCGATCTGATATCCCGGTGCCATGGTGAACTTGTCGAGCGCTTCCTGCCCGTAGAGATAGCGGAGCTTGGTGTTCGGGTCTTTTGGTGCGTAATTGGTTTTCACCTCCGGGAGCGTGGATGTTTTGGCATCCGCGGCTGCCAGATCGAAGGCCATGCCCTTGGCGGCCATCCATATGGCGGTGTCTCTGATCAGGGTCATCTCCCTGATCTTTTTCAGTTCGGCGGGGTAGTTGTCAGGCCCGAACGGATCGTATCTCCTGCCAAACACATGCACCCCGTTGGGTATCTTGTGATCGTTGTGCCAGATCCGGTTTTTTTCCATCACGGCATCGTACACGGACTGATTTGACCCCATGGATGAAATGGGTCCGATGCCAAAAATCTTGTCAGCCAGAAATGGACCAAAGATGGCATACCCTTCATCCGTCAATTGTGATCCATCGATAGTCAGATCGGTTTTGGGATTATCCAGCCATTGCTTGCTGGGCGTAAACGCATCTACAAATCCGACCTTATGCTTTTCTGCCATTTCCTTCATGGCGCGTGTGTACAGCAGGAGATTGGCATTCTCTTTTTTCCCGTCGGGCAGATCGTATTTTGCGGAAAGATCCTCAAAGGCGATCGGAGAAACCAGCACCAGCCGGGGGGCGGAATTGCCGTTGTATTGTTGCGAAAGACTGTGTTTGATGAATGCTTCTAGCTCCCCTTTGAAGTTATTCAGTCCTGCCGGGCCTTCGAAGGATTCGTTGTAGCCAAAGAAGGCGATGATGATGTCTGCCTGGTGCTTGCTGAGCCATTGATCGGGATATTCCATAAAGCCCTCCATTCCGGCCGGCTTGGCCAGCTCCGTCTGGAACTTTTCCGCACCGGGAAAAGCCCAGGGGGTGTTCCGTCCTGAATGGGGTCTGAAGCCGGCCGTATTTCCGCCATCACACATGTTGCGCACATAGAGCATGCTGTCGGGATAGCGGATATGGAGCGCAGCCTCAAAATGGTCCGCACGCATCATCCTCGAGCCCAGGTTGTTTCCGATCAATACGATGCGGGATCCTTTTGACAAGCTGGTTTTTGGATCATCCTGCGGGATGAATGCCAAAATACCCGCTGCTATGATCAGCGCCAGGATCGCCCCCCTGCCTGAACTCGGCAAGGAAATTTTGGTAAAACGGTTATGATGGATCATTACGAGAGATCAGGGTTATTGGGACCAAAATGTTTGAGGATGACGATGGGATCAGTTGAAGAGGTGTTGACGATCACCACCCCTTCCCTTGCGGC
>CAJBPC010000478.1 GCA_903957405.1 uncultured bacterium
AAACGATGCGCAATCATGTAAAATGGAATCGGTATATTGATATGGTCAAAATATTTCCAATGACCATCATCGCACTCTATAATTTGAAAGGAGGTGTAGGCAAGACGGCATCCTGTGTGAATCTTGCATATATGGCTGCTGGCGACGGATACCGTACCCTGCTTTGGGATATCGACCCTCAGGGGTCAGCTTCTTTCTACCTTCAGGGTCGCTCCAAACCCAAAGTCGGAATTCGCCAAATATTGGATCCAAGGACTGATATTGCAAATGCCATTCAGCATACGGAATATGAGTATTTGGATGTCATTTCAGCTGATACATCTGCCAAAAGCATGGATTTCTTGATAGAAGGCCTGGGTCAATCAAAACGCAGGATAAAAAGCCTCCTGGGACAAATCATTGACGACTATGACTTCGTATTCCTCGACTGCCCACCCGGACTATCAGCACTATCGGAGAACGTTTTCCATGCTTCCGACGTCGTACTCATGCCTGTTATTCCAACAACCCTGTCTATTCGTACCTATTCCATGGTCAAAGACTATTTCAAGGAAAAAGACCTCGATGGGTCAAAACTCATGTGCTTTTTCACGATGGTGGACCTAAGAAAAAACATGCACCAAGAGACAATGAACGAGCTATTCAAAAAGAAACGATTCTTCGGAAACTATATCCCTTATCTTTCTGATGTCGAAAAGATGGGCATATACAAAGCTCCCATCGCTGAATTCGCCCAAAACAGCTATGCCGCAAAATGTTTCAGCGATTTATGGGATGAGATCAAAGAAAAAATCATGTGACCAATTGATCATTTTTCTGAAGCGTCACGATCAACGCTGACCGTACAATACATACATTTGAACGTCAAACCACACTATGAAGCGTGAAATCACAAGCTGGCACAGCCCCGCTCTGAACCGGGAAATGCCCGTTGTCACCTACGGATCTTACGGATTTGCCCTGCTCATGATTCCCACTGCCGCTGCTGACTATCTGGAATACGAAAGGTTCCAATTGATGGATGACTTGGCACCGCACGTGAATAGCGGAAAGGTCAAAGTCTTCTCCATCAACAGCATCAATACAGAGAGCTGGCTGAACAAAGAAATGGAGCCGTCTCACAAAGCAATCCGCCACAATCAGTTCAACGAATACGTTTTCAATGAAGTGATCCCCTTCATCCGAAACAGCACATCACATGATACACCCATCATCACAACGGGTGCATCCTTCGGAGCACTGCATGCCATGAACCTCTTCCTAAAAAGACCCGACCTGATCAGCGGCGTGATTTCAATGAGTGGCGTATATGATCTCACAGAATATACAAAAGGCTTCTTTGACGAACAAGTGTACTACAACTCTCCCATTCACTACATCCCAAACCTGGATGATCACGACGTCCTGGAACAACACCGCGCAGGCAAGATCATCATCGCCACGGGCAGTGGTGCATTCGAAGACCCGGATGCAAACAGAAGATTCTCGACCATACTCAACAATAAATCCATTCCGCACGAATTGGATGTATGGGGTGTCGATATAAAACACGACTGGCCTACATGGAGAAAAATGTTGCCCCATTTCATCGAAACCAGATTCTGAGTTGCTGATGGAATCATACTCATATCAAACCATTGCTCCCAAATTCCAGGGTATTCTTCTGCTGAAAAATAACTTGTGATGATTTCACACACGATATTCCGCTAAAAACATTCTACGGGGTCTAAATTCCTCTTCCGTAATCATTCATTCGCAATTCGTAATCCGTAATTTCACCCCATGGAGAAAAAACTCTTCCTCCTCGACGCTTTCGCACTGATCTTCCGGGCTTATTATGCCCTAATTCGCAACCCGCAGATCACCAGCAAAGGAAAAAATACGAACGCACAATTCGGATTTACCAATACGCTGACAGACCTGCTCAACAAACAGAAACCAACCCATATGGCGGTTTGTTTCGATACGGCAGCACCCACAGAACGCCATACCGACTACGTCGACTATAAAGCCAATCGCCAGGAAGCACCTGAAGATATCCTGCTGTCAATTCCTGATATCAAAAAAATCATCGAAAGTTTCAATATACCCATCGTTGAAACCGATGGATTTGAAGCAGATGACGTCGTAGGCACACTTGCAAAACAGGCCGAAAAACTTGGTTATCAAGTATATATGGTCACGCCAGACAAGGATTACGGACAACTGGTTTCCGAAAACATAAAAATTTACAAACCTCCCTATCAAGGCGGTGATTTCGAAATCCTCGGGCCGAAAGAAGTATGCGATAAATGGAATATCAAACGTGTGGATCAGGTCATTGATATCCTTGGTCTGATGGGAGATGCCGTAGACAATATTCCCGGAATTCCCGGGGTAGGTGAAAAAACTGCAGCCAAATTACTCGCAGAATACGAAACCCTTGAGAACGTATTGGCGAATGCCGACAACTTAAAAGGGGCACTGGGAGAAAAAGTACGGAAAGGCAAAGACCTTGCCCTCATGAGTAAAAAACTCGCGACCATCATCACGACTGTTCCTGTGGAATTCCATGAAGAAGACTTCAGGGTAAAAGAAATGAACCGGGAAGGACTGAAAGAGATATTTAGCGAACTGGAGTTCCGGACCATGTCCAGGAGAATTCTAGGTGAAGAAATCCTGAGTCCGCAAACCAACCAATCAGATAAGGCACCCATCGGAGTACAACAGGATTTGTTTGGAAATCCTGTCGGGGAAATTCCGGAAATAAAGGAACCGAATGATTCGGTTCCGGAAATGATCGATGTCATCAAGGTCGAACACAATATCCATAATACGCCTCATGCCTATCTTGCCATAAC
>CAJBPC010000479.1 GCA_903957405.1 uncultured bacterium
AATAAGCCAGCCCACGGTGAATGAATTGTACAGTGATAGGATTGTCGGTCAAGAAAAAAGATGTTTCATTTCCTGTCATGCCCATTGGCCACCATTGACCATTCATGGTTGGCCAGGTGGGTGCAAAACCACCTGCTTTTAGTCCGGCCATGAACGCACCATAAACGAGTTGAATGAATACCATGACAGTCAGTGACACGGTGGTTTTCCTCAGACTCAAATGTGCTACCCTTTCAGCATCCGGTATCGTTAGGGTCAAGGCAAACCAAAGGGTATAGGCTAGAAGCCCCAATGCCGCCATGAAGTGAATGGAAAGCCTGATATGACTCACATAGACATCCTCAGGATTGAGCCCGCTCTTTACCATGATCCATCCTAAGGCACCCTGCAGGCCTCCGAGAAGGAACAGGATCAGCATGGGAACTGCCAAAGTGCTTCCGATCATTTTCTTCACTATGAAGTATATGAAAGGCACCAGAAACACAAACCCGATCAGTCGTGCCCAAAGTCGGTGAAACCACTCCCAGAAATAGATGAATTTAAAATCAGCGATGCTAAAGTCGAAATTGATATGTTTGAATTGCCCGATCTGCTTGTACTTATCGAAAGCCAATTGCCAGTCGGCTTCATTAAGCGGGGGAATCGAACCCAAAATGGGTTTCCATTCGGTGATGGACAAGCCTGACCCAGTGAGCCTTGTGATACCCCCGAGGAGTACCTGTATCATAATCATGGCAACACCCAATAGCAGCCAAATGGCGATTGGTTTTGAACCGGGAGCCTGAATTGCTTTATCGTTCATGGTACAAAAGTATCAAAGCGGATTTGCACTCCGGGATTTTGATGAGGATTTTGTAGGTAATTTGCACTAGATGCTCAAACCATTTTATCAGCAAAAGGTCCCGGAGGCGGGATGCGACGAGGCTGGCAGGGGTTGTCTCGCCGGTCCGGTTTTTGCGGCTGCGGTCATCCTTCCACTTGACTTTCAGAACCCACTGCTGAATGATTCCAAGCAACTCAAGGAAGAAGACCGGTATATGCTTCGGGAAGTGATCCTGCAAAACGCCATTGCCTGGGCTGTTGCAAGCGTTGACCACGACGAGATAGACAGGATCAATATCCTTCAGGCTTCACTTAAAGCGATGCATCTCTCTTTGGACCAACTAAGTACAAGACCGGGTTTGATACTCGTGGATGGTAACCGCTTCAATGCCTATCCATTCACGCCACATATAACGGTCGTTAAAGGTGATGCGGAATACGCATCAATAGCCGCGGCAAGCATCCTTGCTAAGACTTTCCGGGATGACCACATGCACAACATGCATAATGAGTTTCCACATTATGAATGGAAGCAGAACAAAGGATATCCAACTTTGGCACATAGATTGGCTATCAAGGCATTCGGGCCAAGTCCATATCACCGTATGTCGTTTAAATGGAGGTTAGATGATGCGGACATCCCGGCCGTCTGATGCCAATTTAATCTTTGAAATCTCCGAGACCCTGTCGCAAGATCACAGGCTCTACTCCTGTGAGATCGACAATGGTTGAATACCTAAAACCACCCACACCGCCATCCACGACGATATCAACAAGCTTTCCAAACTTCTCATGGATGCACTCGGGATCTGTGTATTCTTCAATCATGTCACCCGGCAATGATGAACTGAGGATCGGATTACCGAGCTCCCGGATGATTTCACTCGCTATGGGATGGTCCGGCACCCTTAGGCCTATAGTGTCTTTCTTACTCTTCAAAATTCGAGGAACTTCCTTGCTGGCAGGCAGAATGAACGTGAACGGGCCTGGTATATGACTTTTAAGAATCCTATAGTCCGGCGTTGTTATGCTCTTTGTGTACTTGCTCAGGTCACTCAGATCATTGCAAATGAAAGAAAGCTGCGCTTTTTGTGGGTCCACCGCTTTAATGCGGCATATCCTTTCGATGGCCTTCGGTTGGAATATATCACATCCAAAACCATAGACGGTATCCGTTGGATAAATGATGACTCCACCATTCCGAAGGCATTCCACGATTGTCTTGATAAGACGTGGCTGTGGATTTACTGGATGAAGGTGTATCAGCATAACGGGATTGGTGACAGAATTTCAAAAAACGAACAAATGGATTTATTTAACATGCTCTACCCATTTGTAAAAATAGGAAAGGTTTATTGATTATCAACAGATTAAGAATATAGATGTCAATTACATTTGCAGTTATTCGATTTTTCCGTCAACAGGACTTTGATTTTTCAAATATGGATATTACTTTTATGCCACAATCAAGCAGTACAGACACAATCTGTACCTACTGATCCATACCCGATATCCCATATAATTTCCTCAGTTCCAATTTTCGCTTACCTCAAAAAATTACAGAGATTCAGTTCCGGCAACCCGGTACATGAATAATGACACATCCGTGTTAAAAATTATTATGTAGCGAATGCGTAGCAGCCAATATGATTGCTCAAGCATCGAACGCCCTGCAAAGGGTCAAAGTTTCTTTTTGTGGTTTCAGAGGTAAGCACAAGCCGGCGATTTCCATCGCTGGCTTCATTTTTTTTAGGAACCAACGGCCGTATAGGAATGAAGTGTCTTGAAAATAGGATGGGTAATCACCGCATAGCAGTGAAAAGAAAAAGGGATCTCTGAATTTGGATCCCTTCTTATGAGAAAATGCTAAAGTTGTCTGTTAAGTGGCGCTTCGAAGATTTCCTGTTAGTGGATGGTCCACACTTCATTACCTCGAATGAGTTTATCTAGATCCCCCTTGCCTTTCTTGCCAATGACATCCTGGATTTGTGCGGCCATGACATCTTCATAGCAAGGCCTGTCGGTTTCGTAGAACACTCCAAAGGGCCTTGGCAGGTGTTCCTCATCGGCTGGATTATCAAACATCCTTACGAGTATTTGTGCCTTGTAAAAATCTTTTTCATCGTGGATCCAACAATCATCCGCACTGATACCATTTCCTAGTTTGACCACTACAGGCTTGAACCCATCAAGTCGTATCGCTTTGTCTTTTGCTGCTCCAAACACCAGAGGCTTGCCCTGTTCGAGGAAAAGTGTTTCCTCGGCCTTACTTGATTTATCGGTGAAGACCTCAAAGGCCCCATCGTTGAAAATGTTACAGTTCTGGTAGATTTCAAGGAATGAAGAACCCTTGTGCTTATAACTACGAAGGAGCGCTTCCTGAAGATGCTTGGGATCCCGGTCCATAGTCCTGGCGATGAAAGTCGCATCCGCCCCCATGGCAAGGGCAAGTGGATTGAATGGATGATCGATGCTTCCGAATGGAGTCGACTTGGTGATTTTTTTCTCTTCCGATGTCGGTGAATACTGACCCTTTGTAAGTCCGTAAATCTGGTTATTGAAGAGCATGATATTCACGTCGAAGTTCCGCCTGAGCAGGTGTATGGTATGGTTTCCCCCGATGCTCAAACTATCCCCATCCCCTGTCACGATCCATACACTAAGGTCTGGGCGACTGGCTTTCAAACCGCTGGCGATGGCAGTTGCACGCCCGTGTATGGAGTGCATGCCATATGTCTCCATGTAGTAGGGGAACCTGCTGGAACAACCAATGCCTGAAATGATCGCAATATTCTCCCTTGGAATACCAAGGGTCGGCATTATTTTTTGTACTTGAGCGAGGATGGAATAATCTCCACAACCCGGACACCAGCGTACTTCCTGGTCTGTTTGAAAATCCTTTGAGGTCAGTGGTACGGCTATCGTGGCTTGATCAGGCATAATCGACGTTTCTATTCAACAAATCTATTGAATTGTGGTCATTTTCGGAATGGGTTTTTTCAGCCGAAGGGCCAAAGTTTTCAGTCCCTTTCTGAAAGTTGCTCTTCACGGTTCAATCTGCCGATTCAGACTTCCCAACTGCTTCCAGTTCCTCCCAGAATTCCGCGGCCCTTCTGGTATGTGGAATGACAATGGTTCCTCCAACAATATTCGCTACGGAGAATATCTCATAGATCTTAGCCGTATCAACACCCAATTCAAAGCATTTTCCCAAGTGGTATTTGATGCAGTCATCGCATCGAAGCACCATACTGGCCACCAATCCAAGCATTTCTTTGGTCTTTCGGTCAAGTGCGCCATCATCATAGGTGTTGGTGTCAAGATTCCAAAGACGCTTTAATACTAAGTTGTTTTTTGAAAGGATGACGTCATTCATCCGTTTACGATAGTCATTGAATTCTTCTATGGAAGTCATAGTTAAACCATTAATAGGTGAGGTGACGAATATGAATGTAAAGAGTAATGTCCGTTCAAGATATCCACCGCAAAAAACACACGTAGCGTTTGTGTCTGGCGGATATGCAAAGAAAAAGCCGCTTTTTCAAGCGGCTTTCCCAAATTGTTTGTAGCGATCGCTTACCAGCGGTTGCCACCACCACCTCCGCCACCGGAGTATGGGCGCCTGCTTCCGCCACCGCTTCCGCTTCCGCCGCTATTGCTGCGTTCTTCGCGTGGTTTAGCTTCGCTTACCTTAATGGCGCGTCCTTCCACAGTAGCACCGTCCAGTTCCTGGATGGCTTTCTGTGCTGCAACATTGTCTGGCATTTCAACGAAACCAAAGCCGCGGCTGCGATTCGTGAATTTGTCCATAATTACTTTAGCAGAAGACACTTCGCCATACTCGGCAAAAAATTCCCTCAGGTCTTCATCCTGTACGTTGAAGCTAAGGTTTGATACGTAAATGTTCATAAAAACGAGATAAAAATGATAAATACTTGAGACAAACACAGGGGCACTGAAGACTAACAATTTAGCAGGCTATACTTAGCAGGAAAAATCGTTCACTTACAATTAACTGTACTTAACTCAAATTAACCTTACAAAGGTATGAACATTCTACCAACTAAACGCAAATTATTTTTATTTTGAAAATAATTTGCGAATTGACCGTCCCCGAGCTCAGTCTCAATATACAGCTAGGAAAATAGAAACTCCTCCGCTTCAGGCATCCACGGAGTCATACACCACCACTTTCGACCAAAGCGGAGAACATTCCTCCACAAATTTCAGGTGAATAGGGTCTTTCTGATATAATTCCTCATCCGCCGCACCATCAAAAATGGTCAGCCATGAAACAGCATAACTGGCGTCGATGACGTTGCGACTCGTACCTGCAGGAACCCCGGCATGAGACATTTTGATGGAAGCTGCTTTACTGAGGGCCTCGAGACCATTCATGAGGCTTTGGAGATCCTCCTGACTTTCAGGGTTCTTCAACCAAAAAAAAACGTGGTGTACGAACATATGTCTATAGAATTAAATTGAGATCATTAACTGGCAAATTAACTCAATTCATCCGAAACAGGCAAGGATCGAACTCCTAAGTAATGGTTTTCCAAGGAATATCCGTTTCCCGGCAATCACTTCATTTCCCTCAGCCAGTCTCTGACCCCCAAATGAATCTTACGGGCCACATCGCGATGGAATACCGGGTCAATAATGCGCCTTTCATCTGACTCATTGCTCAGGAATGCCACTTCAATGAGGCAATTCGGGTATTCCGTCGGACCATTCAGTGCAAAATTGAAGTGACCAACGTTACCAAACTCCGTCAGCCCTAGTTCCAGCATACGCTTCAAAATGCGTTCGGATAAAGGCCGGAATCCTATATGCCGGTAATAAGTACTTGTACCACGAATGGACTCCTTTGATGTGGAGTTCAGGTGAATGCTGAGCAGTATGTCAGGATCTTCTTTGCGCAGCATGAGGATCCTTTCCCGCATGTCAAGTGTTGTGTCGCCGATGCGTGTCATAAACACATTTTTTATACCACTGATGCGAAGCCTCTTCGCGAGTTCCTTCGCCATCAAAAGCGTATAGTCCTTTTCAAGGATTTTTGTCCTGAGTCCACTAGCCCCGGTATTAGTTCCTCCATGACCGGCATCCACTGCAATCCTGAGTTTTCGTATATCGTTCGAAGCGGGTGGTCGCTTCACCCTTACCACTAAACGATTGCCGGTGGAATCATAATAAACAGAATGACCCCAGTGATTCTCGTGCCGCAGATCCACGTGCACCCGAAGTACATCATCTTCCACCTGCTCGTACCATGCATTCCGGATCTCTTTGGCGGATTGCAGTTGTGTGACCCAATTGGTATTGGATGTGGCACCGAAAATATCCACCACGATCCTGAACGGATTGATTTGCATCTGGCTTTTATACGGCAACTTTTCCTGCAAGGCAACCGTAAGATAATCATACCGATCATCACCATAAACTTTCCAACTGCCGCTAAGGCTATAGCCCCCCCTTGTGCTACCAACCGCCACACGAACACTCTCCTTCGCGATGAAAGCGCGGTGCCTGTCAGACAACTGTACAATGTAATCTCCATTGGTACTGTCCACCACCCTTAAAATGACGTTGGAATCCAAATAGGTCATTTTCGCACCGCCAAGCCTGTCATCTCCAGGACCAAATTCCAAGAATGGCAACGGACCAACAGTTTTGACCAAACCCGAAGGAATTGACTTGACCTGTGCACGCAAATCAGATGTCAAAAGAAGAGACAAAAAAATAATTATCAGCCTCATACGCATTGTTTTAAAGAAGATGATGTTTCTGTTTGACCAAACCGGAATAATTCACTGGACAGCATGAGCAGGTGGCATCGTGCTTTACTATGATCATCGGAATGGTACAACTTCATCTATTTTGAAATAAAATTGCAAAGAAATCCAATCCAAGTTATGAATAGTAAAACCATTGATCTCATGAGCCAGTTATTGGCGATTTTCAGTTCGATCATTCTGTAATTGCCACCCGCAGTATGGCAGCGGAAAAAACAAGCAAGGAATTCCTAGAAATTCACTCTGTCCTTGTCGTTCTTCATGTACTTCCTCTCGGCACTTTTCCAAAACAGCATCATACAAATGGATGGTGAATCGACAAGCCTGATCGCAGGTGTAAGCATGCTCATGCAGCCACTTTTAACGATGTTGTTCCTGCATCACTGCGTCTAAAATAAAGAATTAAAAAACGACCTAAGGGCTGGACTGATCTGCCTGCTTTTCTCCCATCTGATTCTTTTCATTGTCTTCGGGATCAAGCCGGCAGTGATGCTGGTGGCATTAGGGATTGGTTTTACGCTGGTGGTGTTTTCGGGATGATGATCCTAAGAATTGTGATCCGGGAACTCCTGCAACCAAAAAATGGATTAAGCAAATTCATTCTGATCATTGGTGGGATCCTGCTGCATGCAAGCTTCTTGTTCAGTTGGCTAGCGACCCTGAGAATCTTCCAGATTGGAGCGCAAACATCCCAAATGATCTTCAGCCTCACCGTGATTTTTTTCAGCTCACTCATCACAAGTGGCATACTGATGGGTCCGAAGCAGACCGTTATTTGAAATTCAGATAAAAAGTATTCTGAGTTATCATTACTCGTAAAAGCCAGTCAGCGTGAACCGGCAGCAGCATATTCTTTGAATGAAAACGGCCGGTACATCACATACCGGCCGCTTTGTTTTGTATGCAAAGGACATTACAGTGAATATCTGTTATCCGCACTCAACCTGGCTGCGATCCTCCTGCGGGCATCCTTGCTGTTGAATGGCTCCGCTTTTGTAAAGCGTTTCAAGCCGAGAAGCATCATACGTTGCTCATCTCCCGATGCAAAGGCATTGATGGCATCCTTTCCGGATTTGTTGACCTTGTCGGCAGCATCATATAGATATGTGCGGGCGATGTCGACCTGAAGCGCGGAAGCAGACTCCCCTCGCTGGTCATAAAGTTTCATTGCCCGCAAAAGGGCACTCTCAGAATGGAAGATCTCAATGCCCATATCGGCGATATTCATGAGGATTTCCTGTTCCTGTTCGATCTTCATCATCAGTTTCTGCACTGCAGCTCCGGCAACCATCAAGAGCGCTTTCTTCATGTTGCGAATAAGCTTTAATTCAGACGCGAACACGCCCTCGTCATCGCTTCCGAAATCAGGAATGCTCATGAGCTCCTTCTGAACCGACATGGCCGGCCCCATCAGGTCCAGGCGTCCTTTCATCGCGCGTTTCAATATCATATCCACCGTCAGCAGGCGATTGATCTCATTGGTGCCTTCATAAATTCGATTGATGCGACTGTCGCGATAAGCCCTCGAAATGGCATATTCGGCGCTGAAGCCATTGCCGCCGTGGATCTGCACTCCTTCATCAACGACATAGTCCAGCATTTCACTGCCAAAGACCTTTAGGATGGCACATTCAACTGCATATTCTTCCGCCGCACCGAGGAGGGCTTCATTGAAGGGCATCCCGCTTGCCAGCAGTTCCTTCTCCTTTTGCTCCACCCACATCGCAGTCCTGTACAATGCAGTTTCGCTTACCCAAGCCCGAATGGCGGTATCTGCGATCTTTCGCTGCACCGCACCGAAATTTGCAATGCGCTGCTTGAACTGTTCGCGGGTATTGGCATACTGGATGTTGATGTCCATCGTGGCTTTAGCACCGCCCAGCGTCGCTGCACAAAGCTTTAACCTTCCGATATTCAGAATATTAAAAGCGATGACATGACCTTTTCCGATTTCACCCAACACGTTCTCCGCCGGCACTTTACAATCCTGAAAATATAACTGAACCGTGGATGACCCTTTAATGCCCATCTTATCCTCTTCGGGTCCCTGTGTGAATCCTTCCATTCCACGTTCGAGGATAAAAGCCGTGAACTTGTCACCATCGATCTTTCCAAAAACAGTGTACACATCTGCAAAACCGCCATTTGTGATCCAGCACTTCTGACCATTTAGGATGTAATGCTTTCCGTCATCACTCAGTTTCGCTGCAGTCT
The DNA here is from genome assembly GCA_903957405.1 of uncultured bacterium. GTDB lineage: Bacteria > Bacteroidota > Bacteroidia > Chitinophagales > Chitinophagaceae > Pollutibacter. The sequence goes on from CAJBPC010000479.1 coordinate 8,829, forward strand.
TGGCACTTAATGCGTCACTGCCGCTATTGGGCTCTGTCAGTCCATATGCACCCTTCCATTCACCACTTACCAGCTTCGGAATGTATTTCTGCTTTTGTTCAGGGGTTCCGAAGTAAAGAATGGGAAGCGTGCCGATGCCCGTATGCGCGGCAACCGCAACCGAGAAAGAATGTCCGCCCCCAAGTCCTTCATTGACAATGGTGGAAGTGATAAAATCCTTTCCCAGACCATGAAATTCCTCAGGAATCGATGCACCCAACAAACCTTGCTGGCCGGCCTTTTCCATAAGAGATGGCATGAGTCCTGGCTCGAGTTTTTCAACCCGCTCCACGATCGGGAGTATTTCTGCCTTCAGAAAATCATGGCAGAGCTGCATGACCATTTGCTGCTCCTCATTGAAATCCTCAGGAATGAATGTGTCCGAAGGCTGGCTTTCGCGGATAAGCCACTCCGCACCCCGGATGGCAGCCGTGACCTTGATTTCTGTTGACATAATGGGTATTTTATTTGTCAGGGAATTTATTTTAAATTGTCGTAGACTCTTTGCAATACCGCCTTGCATAATTCAATGTCCGCCTGAGGAACACCCTCTAACGCCTCGTTGAGCGTCTGGTTGGCCAACTCATGGGTGGGATCCTGTAATCGCCTACCCGTCTCCGTTACATAAATCAGGTTCATGCGCCGATCCTCCTTCGAAGCCACACGCCGCACCAACTTCTGCTTTTCAAGGTTGTCAAGCAACCTGGTTATGCTGGGCTTGTCCCGGAATGTCGCATTGCACAGATCCTGCTGGCTCTGACCATCCTGCTTCCAAAGGTGATACAGCACACTCCACTGCTCAATGGTGATATCCACCCCATCCTGCTTGAAATTCTTTTGCAGCCGACGCGCCAGGGCAGTCGAGGCCACCCCTGTGATGAAACTGTATAACTCGCCCCTTCTAAATTGGTTGTTTGGCATATTGTTAGTTATGCAACTAATTCGAAATTAGCATAATTTCGAGAAAGAACATAGTACCTGGCGACCTGTTTTTTACAAGCAACGTTTGGTGACCTGGAGGGGGATTGCAAAAACCCGGGGTTGGAAAAGCGAAAACCCATGTGGATCGATGCATCCAAACCCAGAAGACGATCGGCCTGGAAACTTCAGTAAGAAGCAAAGTCAGCATACATAAACCTACGATGTCATCACAGTTCATCAAATTTCGACATTCCGCAATTCATTATCTCATCTTTGGGAATGGACCGATCCTAACCGTGTGTTTCCATGGATTTGCGGAGGATGTCAAAAGCTTTGAAAAACTTGCCGACTCAATGCCGGACCACAAGCTGGTTGCCATAGACCTTCCATTTCATGGCAAAACAGCATGGAAGGAGGAACTGCATTTATCCATACCTGACCTGATCGAGATCATTCGCCTTTGTCCGGAAATCGGTGATAAACCCTCCGGGATCATTGGATACAGTATGGGTGGAAAAATTGCATTAAGCGTACTTGAAGCACTGAAAGGGAAAGTTACTCATTTGCTCCTGATCGCACCGGACGGTCTCCGTGCAGACCCCTGGCATTGGTTTGGAACGAAAACCCTGATCGGTGGGTACGTACTTCGCCGCACCATGCAGCAGCCTGCCTGGTTCCTGTCATTTTTGAAAATCATGCGACGTACCGGACTGGTGAATGAGAGCATCTACAAGTTCGTACTATACTATGTAGACGAGCCATATATGCGCAATAAAGTGTATATGATTTGGACTACCCTGAGGGACTTCCGGCCATCCATACCCGCAATAATTGGATTCATAAAAAAAGAAAGGATTCCTGTCAAAATGGTCTTTGGGAAATTTGACCGACTGTGTCCGTACAAATGGGGTCAGCAGTTTGCCCGATCCCTTGACGGCCTGGCGGAACTTAAGATACTCGATACCGGCCATCTTCTGTTGCACGAGAAACATGTACCAAAGGTAGCTGCGTTCTTCTGTCATACTTTCGCGCAAACAAATCTGCGAAATTCATGATCCTGGTAGCGGTCACAGCGTTGTTATTGTTGTGCTACAGCATCCTGATCTTCATGTATTGTTTTTTTTGGAGGCGAACTAAAGTCTATCAAATACCGTCCTCCTTTGTTCCTGGCACAAGAGTTTCCGTCATCCTCCCTGCCCGGAACGAATCCCGAAATATCGGATCTTGCCTGCAGAGCCTTCTTAGGCAGGACTACCCGGCGGCATTGCTGGAAATAATTGTTGTCGATGACCATTCAGAAGATGCAACGGCAGCGATAGCAGAGTCATTTTCAGGATTTGGCGTGAAGGTCATCCATATGGGGTTGCGATCCGGTTTATCAGGAGACTACGGAGGTGGCAAGAAAAAAGCCATTGAGGCTGGCATTTCAAATGCCAAGGGAACGCTGATCCTGACAAGCGATGCAGATTGCGTCATTCCCGAAAGGTGGGTAACCACCATGGCGGCCTTCTATGAAGAAAAAAAGCCCTTATTCATAGCCGCCCCCGTGATGTTCGGTAAAATAGGATCAGCACTGGATATTTTCCAAACATTGGACTTTTTATCCCTGCAGGGTATCACCGCGGCATCGGTGAGCAATGGATTCCATGGCATGAGCAACGGTGCAAATCTCGGCTATGAGAAGGCTGCCTTCGATATGGTCGGCGGATTCAAAGGCATCGACCAGATCGCGTCAGGAGACGACATGCTCCTCATGCAAAAGATCGATGCGTCCTTTCCCGGACGAACAATGTACTGCCTGGCAAAAGAAGTCATTGTCAGTACAAAACCCGCTGAAGGCTTCGGAGCATTCATTCAGCAAAGGATCCGATGGGCCAGTAAAGCCCGCTTCTACAAGGAGCAAAAGATGTTTGCAGTATTGATGATGGTATATCTACTGAATCTTTCGCTGCTGGCACTCATTGTGCAAGTGGTTTTCTTCACGCCATCGCTTTGGTGGATCCCAATTGGATTGATACTCACAAAAACCATTGTCGAGCTGGCATTCCTCATTCCCGTAGCCAGATTCTTTGGAAAGTCTGGACTGCTTTGGGCATTCCTGCCTGCACAACCCTTCCATATCCTGTACACAGTCATCGCAGGGTTCTTTGGTCAAGTGGGTTCTTACAGCTGGAAGGGCAGAAAACTGCATTGATCGCGTTGATCGACATCGCCTTTTCCTCCCGACAAGCACCAATCAAAGCACATCGTTCGTATTTTCGGGGTGATGTCGGAAAGATCATTTTCATTTGAACAAGCCGTATGGCGTAAACTCCGAAGGAACCTTCCGGCAATGGTGTCGGTGGGTGTGATCATCCTTGCCATACTGACCGCAGTTTTCGCCTTTTGGATCGCGCCGGATCACACGCCTTTTGCCAACAGAATGATTGTGGAACTTGGAGGAAAACAACCGGGATACCGGCAGACATTCATCGCCATCAAAAAGACTGATCAACCGGAAAAGAGCGGTGCCATGTTGCGCACCATCGAAGGACAGCGGGACGCTTATCAATACATCCCCATCACATCCAGTAAGAGATCCGGAGACAGCCTGATATATGAACAATACCTCGACGAGGGAGTGGCTGAGAGAAAATCCATCCTTTTTACCGATAGCCTGCACCATTTGGTGCAAAAACGATTCTGGTTGGGGACGGACAAATACGGAAGGGACATCCTCAGCCGGCTCATCATCGGTACCAGGGTCAGTCTGAGCGTGGGGTTCATTGCCGTTGCGATTTCCCTCTTGATCGGCATCTTGCTGGGATCACTGGCCGGATATTTTCGCGGGCGCACAGATGATATCATCATGTGGTTCATCAACGTAGTTTGGAGCATTCCGACCCTGCTGCTGGTATTCGCCATCACCATGGCTCTGGGGAAGGGTTTCTGGCAGGTGTTCATAGCTGTGGGACTGACGCTTTGGGTGAACGTCGCCCGCATCATCCGCGGACAAGTCATCGGTATCCGAGAACTTGAATACATTGAGGCTGCTCGAGCATTGGGGTATTCTCACATGCGGATCCTGCTGCGACATATTCTTCCCAACGTCATGGGACCGGTGCTGGTGGTCGCGGCTTCCAATTTCGCCAGCGCCATCGTGATGGAAGCAGGATTGAGTTTCCTTGGAGTGGGGGTTCAGGCACCACAACCGAGCTGGGGATTGATGATCAAGGAGAATTACAATTTCATCATCACCCACAATCCCATGCTGGCTGTCATACCGGGGCTTGCGATCATGATCCTGGTGCTTGCCTTCAACATATTGGGCAATGGACTGCGGGATGCCATGGATGTGCGGCGCAATACCTGACGGCTTCCAAGAACATCAACGATTCGCCGGTTTCAAAGGCATCTTTCCGGCATGTCGAAGAAGGATCCCTGTACAGATGAAAAAAATCGAACCGATCTTATCCGTCTCGATCAGGTCGCTGAGCATGTTCAACGCGATCACCATCACGATGATTGCGGAGATGCAGCATGCGATCGCTTTCTCCTCCTTATCTTCCGCATGGTGATACCATCGGTATGCGACCCATAGCAGGATGGCAAGGAATGATGAGAAGATCACCAAGCCCGGTATGCCCTGTTCCACCAAGAGCAATAAAAAGTAGTTATGTACCGTCGAACGTTCGGGATTGTCACTCACATATGTTTGGAATGAGCGGACCGCATACGGCCGGTACTCGTGATAAAATGAATTGGGGCCGAAGCCGTGAAGCTCATTTCCTGATACCATCCGAACCGCCGCGATCCATCGATAGAATCTTTCCATCGAAGAGATGTCCGTCATCTTGTAGGTTGCCTGCAAATGCTGTCTGAAATCACCGTGATATATCGTTCGTTCGAAATTGGGACTGAATTCCAGATAGCGGTTGTCCTGCATGAAAAAAACGGCAACGGACAATAACAATGCGATGCCGGCACCCGCGGCCCAATGAAGGATTTTTTTTCGCATAGCGATCACCGTTAGTAACCCAGTCAATGCGGCGAGCCATGCGCCCCTTGAGTAGCTGAAGAACAGTGCGGCGAGCCAGAGTAAAATCACTCCCTCGAACATTCTCCTGTATTCCGGGAAGAGGATATGGCCCGCCACAGGCAGAGGCAAGAGGCAAACAAGCAATGCCCCATAGTTCACATGGTTCCTGAAGAAGGGTTCCACGCTGAGGTTCGACGTGTCGAATGTGAAGCCGGAGAGGGCATGCTTCGAAAGCACATAAAGGATGGCGGCGGTCATCGATCCCGTGAGGATGGAAGCAGCGAGCATGATATCCCTCCTGTCGCGGAGGCAATACCAACTGCCTGCAGCAAGTGCGAGCACATACCAAAGCTTCGCCGCAAGATACTTGAAAGACAGGATCACATGTTGCGAGAGTACGCTGCTGAATGTGATCCATATCAGATGGAACAACAGTATCAGGAATATGATGGGATGTACAGGTATGGCTGCTGATCGCTTTCTGTACACCATGAAATGAAGGAGGATCAGCATACTCAAAAACCACATCAACGGTTCGTCAGGGAAGTCGGTCCCGAGAGCATCGGTGATCTGTATCTCTGCAGAAAAAGGGATCGTGAACAGCAACAGAAAATACACGAAACGGATCTCCTGCATACCTGCCCATGCAATCAGGAACAAGGGCCCCAATCCGATGAAGATCAGTTGTCGGGTCATGACAGACAACACCGTGCCCGAGATCATGGCAATCAGTATCATCGATGATGGTTCGGTGAATCGCGATATGTTGAGGGTCCTTGACACTCAGCTTTTCTTATTGAATACCGGCAAAAGCAATACGGCTGTAATTGCAGTGAATAGGCTTAGAAGAAAGGTTGCCATAACATTCACCAACACTTTCGGCCTGTCAGGCTTTACTGAAGGGATTGCCTTCTCCAAGACCATAAGGGCGGAAGGAGGATTGAGCAGAGCCATCC
>CAJBPC010000480.1 GCA_903957405.1 uncultured bacterium
GGTGCGTTATGGTGGCGTTATGGCGGCATATACACATTTGGGGAAGAAAAATCCTGAGCTTGGTGGGGCCTCTCATGTACCGGATGAAACGCTGCGATGTCTGGAGCATGTTCGAAAGAGGATGGACGATGGGTCATTAAATTTCTCTTCACTGTCGAAGCTGCTTGATTATTTGGTTATCCGTGATCACATGTTTATCCAGGATAAAGTAGTGGATTTTCGGTCAGATGGAATTCGGTTTAGTCCCATCTCCATTCAGGATTTGAAATCTCATCAATTTTCCCTGGAGCAGGTTTCAGATCCCAAGTCGATTAAAGTTTTACTGGATGGAAATGTATTGGATCAGGCTTTCGTTCAGTCAAACGGCGGAGGGATTTGCACTATAATGTTTCGCGAATGAGGGTTGCCATTTTAACACCCAGGCGACCTCAATCGGAGATGCTCATCCGACGTCTTGTACAGACTGGTATTACCCCTTCATTGGTATTGTACCACCGGAAGCAGGAGGCCACGGGTTTCGACCGTTACCAGAAATCCATTAAGGATTTTCTGAAATCAATTTTCTTTTTTCGAACGATATCGGAGCGTGTGCGTCGCGTTAGGTTGTCGAATGAGCGGGATGCTGATCGATTACTCGAAATATTTGCCCAAAGATTTTCTTTGCATCAAGATGCGCAGGTATTGCCTTCGGTCAGGGAGATTACACAGATCAATCATGAGGATACGGCCAAACTTCTGCGTACTCATGATATTGACATTTTGTTTATTTGGGGTGTGCCCATCATACGTCCGATTGTCATTGATTCCGTTCGTAGTATGGTGCTCAATGCCCATTCATCTATTTTACCGGAATACAGGGGGGCGCGTTCTGAATTCTGGCAATGTTACCATAAGGATTTCACCCACGCAGGGGTAACGCTGCATAAGGTGGATGTCGGAGTGGACACAGGAGATATTTTATTGCAGGTTAGGGCTGAATCTCCAGACCTGATTCATCCGGAGCGGTTAAGGGCATCGAATGCGATTCGTATCATAGAATCGTTACCAACTTTGCTGGCATCCATTAAAGCAGGAACACTTCAACCTCTTTCGCAGGCAGATATACCAGCACCGAGTACGCCTACATACCGGATTCGGGATGTGCGACTACATCATCTGAGTAAGGTGTATCTGGGATTAGATTTAGATGATGGGCGATGAAGAAATCCGACCAAGGGTTGATTTCAAGCAATGAAAAAGGTTTATCATTTGTATTAGTGCGGTACATGCCTGCGAATCATATGGTAGAACATTTCGGGGCGTTGCAGGGGGAATCGAAAGAGGTTATGGTCAATGATATCGAAGCGATCCAACAGGCAGGGAAAATGGGAAAGATCGTGATCGTGAAAGCCTGGCCAAATTTCACATGGCTCGATAAGGAAATGATGGACAAGCCCTTTGAAGAACTCGAAAAGCTGAGTCGGGAGCAGATCACATTCCCTCTGGCTGCTTTTCTTGCGGCAGCAGGCGAATACGCTTATCTCTGTTATACCTGGGGTTATCGCGAAAATATGGGTACTTTCTCCTGGTACCCGGAGTTCGACAAACCTTTGGGTAAGCCTAAAGGAGATGCGGTGCGGAATGGTGGACCTATACCCGGGAATTTGAGCATGCGGATGTGTGGGTCGATCTCGAAAAAAAACAGGGAAAGATCTCATGGAGATAATCTTCCTTCATGGGTTTGATCGATGCGAATATTTTCTCTCAGTGGATGGGCATCAGGATTGTTAGAATAAATGCCCTCAGCTGATGAGATAAGAAAGTTAATGACCCAAACATGCCCTCACCTGCTGGCGTGAAGTGGTTCCTTTATCCCCTCATGGTCACGCATGAAAGCATGTCTCTGAGCGGCGGATAGCCCCGTATCTTATCTAGGCAAATTTGCATTTAGGGTCCGACAAATCACTTCTTGTGAAGTGTTGATAAACTTGCATCACAGCCATGGAAGTGCTCCTCATAAAGGAAAAATCATCCGGACATTTTTACCAAAAACACTCAATTTCTTTGATGTCTGACCACGATATGTCATCTGTGCACCCGGAAAAGGTTTTAAAAGTGAGCGCAGATTTGTTATCCGATATATTCCATTGCAAGAAAGGATCATCCAAGGATGTCATATGCATATTGGCAAGCCTTTTCAAACTGTCGCAGGATGCCTTTAACAGGTCGTGCAAATTGAAAGTGCCTGCGAACC
>CAJBPC010000481.1 GCA_903957405.1 uncultured bacterium
ATTGGCGCTGGATGAAGTACATAAATATCCGGGCTGGTCTGGGGAGATAAAAAATTTGTATGATTTCTATCCCGACCTGCAAATATTCTTTACCGGTTCATCCATCATTGACATCACAAAAGAAGCAGGAGATTTAAGCAGAAGGGCACTGCTCTACGATCTCCCTGGGCTGTCGTTCAGGGAGTATCTGATCATGAAAGGGATCGCCAATTTTCAGGCACTGGCGTTAAAAGAAGTACTTTTTCAACCTGAATCTTACAGTGAGTTATCGGGTGAGAAATTTAGCCCACTGGAACATTTCACAGACTACCTGAAACAAGGATATTATCCGTTTGGAGTACAACACCCTGAGACTCTTTATCAGCGGATCAATCAAGTGGTACGGACGAGCGTAGAAATTGAGATGGCAGAGTTGCCAACTTTTGACATCCGGAATGCAAAAAAATGCTCCAGTTAGTGGCGGTGATTGCAGGCGAGGTGCCATTTAAACCCAACATCAAGGAGCTGGGAGAAAAAACACAGATCCACAGAAACTCAATCAACGCCTATCTGCATTACTTAGAGCAGGCAAAAATCATTGCCCTCCTCTATCCTGCAGGAAGAAGTACCGCTACCCTTCAGAAGCCTGAGAAAATATTTCTGCAAAACACGACGCTGCTGCATGCGCTTGCAAAAGAAAGGTCAGATCCGGGCAACGTCAGGGAAACTTTTTTTCACTCCATGGTCTCCCCCAGGCACAAACTGGAAGCGCCAAAAAGAGGTGATTTTTTTGTTGATAATGAATACACCATGGAAATTGGAGGCCGCACAAAGAAAAAACAGCAAATAAGATCAACCCCCGATGCATGGGTAGTGAAGGATGGCATTGAAACAGGGTCACATGAAACGATACCCCTGTGGGCATTTGGGTTTTTGTATTAAGGTGAATGATCAGGTCTGCTCAAAAACGCTGAAACCCAAGCCTGATGAGGATAAAGAGGTTAACATTGGCGAAGCAAATGCCTGGAATATGGCCAAATCCATAACAATATTCATCCGAGAAAGCATTCTTCAAGTTCAGGTTAGCTCACATTCGTGGGTTTTGAGCCGACATTGAGTTAAAAGTTGCCAGCCAATAACCGGTGGGTTCAGTCAGCCAAGTATATTCCATGGGATGATATTTTCCACTTGTGTGCCGAGAGTTGAATAATACCAGAACAGGTGCGACCAATACATATCCGCATGCAGTGATGGTACGCTGATGGTAAAGGATCTGATGAACCTAGGATCGATCACGATCCTTGTGCATCAGGAGATCATGTACATCCGGGATTTCGGTGATCTCATGTACGAAGCTCCTTTTAGTCCATCATTGTTTGTAGCAATACGGTGATTTCTGGGGATGGCAGCAATTGAAAAGATCAATGACATCTTTTATTGAAATACAGTAGCGATGCCCAATGGGCTGAGCGATGCGTTCATAGGGGAACAAACCCGGGGGAAGTGGGGAATGATGGACGAAAGCGTAAAGATCACAGCCTTCTTAATGGGTCAACATGACCGGAATTTCCAATTGCCGAATACCCGAACAATGAGTAATAACCAACCAATAAACGGCAGCTTGCCCTTTAATCAAGGTTTTAAGCAAATCCGGATGTCCGGATGGTCATGACAAGCTTGATGAAAAGAAGAGCAATACAGTTCCATCCTAGCTTTGTATCTATAATAATCAACAAAAAATGGACAGA
>CAJBPC010000482.1 GCA_903957405.1 uncultured bacterium
GTCAGGACAGAAAAAAAAGTATCCATACATCCGCCCCATGACACCGCTTTTTTGCTTGGTCATTTTCATGAAGGCGAGGAAAAGCATGTGAAGCAGGCCATTGAGGCCGCGCTTGACGCAAAGCCCGGTTGGGAAGCGATGTCTTGGGAAAGCCGTGCACAGATTTTCTTGAAAGCGGCAGACCTCATCGCCGGAAAATACAGGCCCTACCTGAATGGAGCCACGATGTTGGGACAGAGCAAGAATGTCTTCCAGGCTGAGATTGATGCCGCCTGTGAGACCATAGATTTCCTGCGGTTCAACGTCCATTTCTTAAGTGAGATCTACAAACAGCAGCCTGTCAGCTCTCCCGGTGTACATAATCGGCTGGAGTACAGGCCATTGGAGGGTTTTGTTCTAGCTATTTCGCCATTCAATTTTACCGCCATCGGTGCAAACCTCCCGACTTCCGCTGCACTTTGCGGCAATGTAGTGGTATGGAAATGCGCACACACACAGGTATATTCGGCACAGATGTTCATGCGGATACTCAAAGAAGCCGGACTTCCGGATGGTGTGATCAACCTCGTTTATGTTGATGGTCCTACGCTTGGAAAGGTATGCTTTGACCATCGTGAGTTCGCCGGGGTTCATTTCACAGGGTCGACCGGGGTCTTCAATTCCATGTGGAAGACCATTGGCGCCAATATGGGCAAGTATCGTTCATATCCTCGAATTGTTGGAGAGACCGGCGGAAAGGATTTTGTCATGGTGCATAAAAGCGCCGATGTGGATGTTGTCGCCACGGCATTGCTGCGCGGGTCTTTCGAATATCAAGGGCAGAAATGCTCTGCTGCCTCAAGGGCATACCTGCCTTCCAATATCGCAGTGGCTGTCAAGAAGAAACTTATCGAAGGAATCGAGGGCTTCACCATGGGCAGCGTGGACGATTTCACGAACTTCATCAACGCGGTGATCGATGAAAAGTCATTCGACAGAATCAAAGCGTACATCGATGCTGCAAAAAATGACCCACAGGCCACCATACTCGCAGGCGGGAACTGCGACAAGGATAAAGGCTACTTCATAGAACCCACCCTCATAGAGGCCAAGGATCCATCCTACGTCACCATGTGTGAGGAGATATTCGGCCCAGTTCTTACGATCTATGAGTATGATGCCGAAAAGTTTGAAGAGACGATGGAGCTCCTCGACAAAACTTCTCCTTATGCACTCACTGGGGCGGTCATTGCGCAGGATCGTTCAGCCATCGAGCTTGCCACCCGCAAACTCAGCCAGTCTGCAGGAAATTTTTACATCAACGACAAGCCCACTGGTGCAGTTGTCGGGCAGCAGCCATTTGGTGGGGCAAGGGCCTCCGGCACCAATGATAAGGCCGGATCAATGCTGAACCTATACCGCTGGCTTAGTCCGCGCACGATAAAGGAAACTTACCAGCCTCCAACCGATTACAGGTATCCCTTCATGCTCGAAAATTGATGGGACAAGAGAGATCATTTATGAAGGAGCATACCACCATCATGGACAAGGAGCAGTTGCAGCTAACCCTTCATCGCCTTGCCCATCAACTGATTGAAAATCACCACCCCTTCACCGATACCTGTTTCATCGGTATTCAGCCCAGGGGTATCGCCGTCAGCGACTATCTGATCGATTGCATCAGGATGATATATCCCGACCTGACCATTCATTATGGGAAATTGGACATCACTTTCTACCGAGACGATATCCGGACACAGTTGCATGTACCAAACGAAACCATTTTGCCTTTTTCCATTGAAGGGAAAAAGGTGGTGTTGATAGATGATGTACTGTATACGGGTCGAACCATCAGGGCTGCAATGGATGCCCTCCTTGATAATGGGAGGCCCTCCAAAGTGGAGCTTTGTGTGGTAGTCGACAGACTTTACAGCCGTCAACTTCCCATCCATCCTGATTATTGCGGACGTTCCATCGATTCCATCGTCACCCAAAAAGTGAAGATGATCTGGGGAGAAAATCCAAGGGTCATTTTATATGATAGTTTGTAAGCGGATGCAAAAAACCTTGCCAGCCTTGTGGTTAAATATTTCTGTGAATTCCTCCCAAACCGTTAATTTCGTTCCCTGATGCAACTCAGCACCAGACATTTGCTTGGCATTAGGGATTTGACTCCCGGCGATATTGCGACCATCCTGGACACGGCTGTTCAGTTCAAGGAAATTTTGCAACGCCCCATCAAGAAAGTTCCTTCGTTACGAGACATCACCATCGTCAATCTCTTTTACGAAAACTCCACCCGGACGCGCATCTCTTTCGAAATAGCAGAAAAGAGGTTGAGTGCCGATACCATTAATTTCACTGCCAGCGGATCTTCCGTATCAAAAGGAGAGACGCTCCTGGATACCGTCAACAATATCCTTTCGATGAAGGTGGATATGGTTGTCATGCGGCACAGCGCCACCGGGGCTCCACATTTTCTGGCAAAACACATTCCTGCCGTCATCGTCAATGCAGGTGATGGCATCAACGAACATCCTACCCAGGCACTCCTGGATGCTTTTTCCATACGTGAAAAACTCGGGAGCCTTGAAGGCAAGAAGATTGCCATCATCGGGGATATCATGCATTCGAGGGTGGCCATGAGCAACCTGTATTTATTGAAAAAAATGGGAGCTGAAGTGATGGTGGCAGGCCCTCCGACATTGATCCCCAGGCATTTGCAAGAGGCATTCGATGTGCGCGTCGAATACGACGTGCAGAAGGCGCTGCATTGGTGCGACGTGGCGAATGTGCTTCGCATCCAGCTGGAACGTCAGAATCAGGTCCTGTTCTCTTCCCTAAGAGAATACAATCAGGTTTTCGGTGTCAAGCGGAGTATGCTCGAATCCCTTGGAAAGCAGA
>CAJBPC010000483.1 GCA_903957405.1 uncultured bacterium
CCATCGAATGATGTGTGCACGCATTTCAGTAGTGGTGGGGGTTCCCGTCACCGATGCTATCGGTCACGGCCGGTTAAAGTTATGGAATCGAATATTATTTCAAGAAGAGGGCGACGATGGCGACCCGAATCATGCCGCAGTTTGGCAGAAGCAGATATCCAGATGCAGGTTTCCTGTCAGGTGAAAAAATCGTTGTTGGCTGCCATCCTTGGATCAGGCCAACTGCCGATGCGATGTGGAAATTCGGGGATGACTTCTTACAATTCCCATCCGATGGAGAAGGTGAATACATAGTCCCAGTCACGCCCGGTGATGGCCGGGCGGTTGTCGTAGTTCACCGTGATGCCGGGTTTGATGTAGAAGTCATGGGGCAGGTCGTACTTGACATTGACCTTGATATCACTGCGCCAGCGGCCTTTTTCCGTCAGGCTCGGAAAGACGTAGATCGAACTCAGCATGTTGAAATCACGCGCATCGAATATGTTCAGCTCTGAGCCGGCGAATGCTTCCAGGCTTCTTCTGTGGTCTGCACTATTGGTGAAGCGTTCGATGTTGAACGACAGTCCGCTTCCTACACCCCAATATCTTTTGTTTGTATGAAAGATCATCTTTCCGCCACCGATCCTGCCGGATGACCTCAGTGCAAGTGCCTGCTCGGTATTCGAAAGGAAATTCATTGATGCAAGGGAGAACCATCCTTTTTCCAGATAGTACTTGAAGTTGACTGCGGCATCGGTCCTTTTCGTCTTGGCGACATTCTCCTGGCTGGCCGTGATGTAGTTGTAGTGTGCATCCGACTGCCAGTGATCCGCCACATATCCGACGCTGCTGTTCATCGAAAACTGCCGGAGGGCATTCGCCTTGGCGATGGTCATGCCAAGGTCCATGTTGAACTTCAGCCGCCCCCAGAAATCAGATCTCACTCCTTTGACAAAAATCACGTCTTCCAATTTCACCGGCAGCGTATAGCCCTCCATGTTCGTGATGAACATTTGTTTATTGTCCTTTACATGTTGGATCGTCCCGTTAATGCTCCTTCCGTCCCTGAGGCGGATCAGAAAATGATTGTCGGAATAGATCTCGCGGATGCCCGACCATTTGACGGTGAAGTCGGATTTCGAATAGGGGGTCTTGATCGTCAGTACCCCTCTTTCAAGGGTCTTTATCTCCCCAACGATGATGTCCTGGTTCCTAAGAACGATGGAGTCTTTTTGAGCTGATAGGCGCGCTTGCAGCAACAGCAGCCCTATCAAGGGCATGAGGTGGCGGAATGGTGTCGCAGCAAATAAGGCCATCATACCCGAAAATAAGCAAGTAGAAGATATTTATGTGGTGATACATGAAAATGCCACAATGATTAATTTCGGCTAAATCTGCCAACTGATGATCAGGGATATTTCAAGGCCTGTGCTGCTCGGTGTAGTCGTTTCCGCACTGGGGTTTTTTGTCGATCTCTATGACATCATCATCTTCAGTGCAGAGCGCATCGACAGTTTTCGGGATCTTGGCATACCTGAAACCGAGTGGACAACCGCCGGCGGGACGATCCTTAGTATGCAGATGTTCGGCATGCTCCTGGGCGGATTTCTTTGGGGATACATCGGCGATCGTTTCGGACGACTCAAGGTCTTGTTCGGTTCCATCCTCATGTACAGCACATTCTCCCTGCTGAATGCGTTCGTGGAGAATGTCGATCAGTATATGTGGTGCCGCTTTTTTGCAGGGGTGGGACTGGCCGGCGAGCTGGGCGCAGGCATAACCCTCGTAGCGGAGCAAGTGGATAAAAAATACAGGGGATTTGCGGTCGCCCTGGTGGGTGGGATAGGGATGTTCGGTGCCGTGACGGCAGGCATCGTGGCCAACTATTTCTCCTGGCAGACAAGCCTTCTCGTCGGTGCCGGGCTGGGATTCATGCTGCTGTTCCTGCGTCTGGGTGTCGTGGAGAGCGGGCTCTTCCGCGTGATGGAATCATCCGTAAAAGGGCGTGGGGATTTTCGGATCATCCTTCGCAGCCGCCGATTGAGGACGATTTTCCTCTGCGTGCTGCTGGTGGGCATGCCTGCATGGTTCTCCAACGGAGTGCTGATCACGTTCACCCGCGAGATTGCCGGGAGCATGCATATGCCGCAACTGCCTTCTGCCGCGACAGTCATCTCTTTTTATTTTCTCGGGTTCGCCTTTGGAGACCCGTGTTGCGGATTGCTCAGCCAATACCTCAAGAGCCGCAAGAAGGCGATTTTGACTTTTCTTGTGCTGTACGCGATCACCCTGCTGTTGTTTTTCAACATCGGGGGGCTTACGCTTTGGACCTACTACGCACTTTTCACGGCGATGGGTTTCAGTGTTGGCTTCACCATCATGCTCTTCACGCTGGCTGCAGAGCAATTCGGCACCAATATCCGGGCACTGGTGACCTCCACAACGCTCAACCTCACAAGGGCATGGGTGATCCCTCTGACATTCATCTTCACCCAATTGGCCGAACAGCTGCAACGACAATATCTGCTCAGTGCCGGGATCATTGCAGGCGTTGTGCTGACGCTGGCTTTCGTAGCCCTCCGCCAACTCGACGAAACCTATCACCGGGATCTCGATTTCCAGGACGATTGACTCTTTCGTTTCCATGCCTTGCTGCGGAATTGGATTTTTTTGATTTTGTTAACATATTAAAAAAAAAAATTTACCTTCAAGACCTTATTCATACGGTTAGGCATTGAGTCTGTTTGAGCCCTCTTGAAACGATCAGACCTATCAAAAACATCCTTCCTTAATTTTCGATTTACCATTCATTAGCGTCCCGCTTCATGCGGATTCTTTTGCGTGCTTCACATCATTTACCGTTATATATGAACAAGCGCTACATCCTGCTGCTTTCTGTTGTATTTTTTCTTTTCGGGAACATCTTGCAGGGGCAGGAATTCTGGCGGCAGATTCCCGATCAGTCCGTCGCGGATTCCATAAAGACCTCGCGCTTGGTCATGCCCGAAGCACATGCCACTTTTCAGCTGGATGTGCAAGCCTTCAAAGCCTTACTGGATCAGGCTCCGATGCGGAATATTTCGTTGTCGGCGCAGCGGGGTGTGTCTGTGAAAATCCCTGATCCGTCCGGAAGGATGATCACCTTTGAGATGGTTCGTGAGGAGGTCATGGCGCCGGAACTTGGAGAGAAATACCCCGGGATCCGGACATTCATCGGCCGGAAACTGAATGATCCTTTCACCACGCTGCGTTTGGAGTATAGTCCCCAGGGCGTTACTGGTATGGTCTTCGCACCCGGAGAGCAGACCTACATGATCGATCCTTACGCCCGCAATACCGATCAGGTTTATATGGTCTATCTCCGCAGGGATTACCCTAGGGATCCTGCGAAGCCTTTCGAATGCCTGACTGCCGGGCAGTCGACACAAACGACTCCCGTTCAGGCGAGGACCACTGCAGGTGATTGCGGAACATTGCGGACCTACAAGACAGCCATCTCCGCATCAGGGGAATACACAGCATATCACAGCCTCGCCGGGGATTCGGATGCGGATAAGAAAACGAAAGCCCTTGCCGCCATCGTCACTGCGGTGAATCGGCTCAACCAGGTCTTCGAGTCGGAGTTCAGCATCCGCCTGCAACTCGTAGCAAACAATAACCTTTTGATCTATACGGATGCCGCTACTGATCCTTTCAATGGCGATCCTTACAGCGATATCAACACCAACACCACCAATACCGATGCCGTCATCGGCAGTGCCGAATACGGATGGGGGCATCTTTTCGGTGCCGCCTCACTGCAAGGACTGGCGTACACGCCATCCGTCTGCAACAATACTTACAAAGGCGGCGGCGTCACCGGCATGGCTGCGCCGATCGGTGATCCATTCGTGGTAGATTATGTCGCACATGAGATGGGGCACCAGATGAGTGCCACCCACACCCAATACAATGCTTGTAATCGGAGTCCCGCTACTGCCGTCGAACCCGGAAGTGCGAGCACCATCATGGGCTATGCCGGGATTTGTGCGCCGAATGTCCAGAATAATAGTGATCCGTTCTTTCATGCAACGAGCCTGCAACAGATCACATCATACATGCATTCGAGTACAGGCAATGGCTGCGCTACCACGTCGGCCACGGGAAATTCGGCACCTACCATCGGAACACTTCAGGCCGACATGACCATCCCGAAGGGAACTCCCTTCTCCCTGACCATCGCGGCGGCCGATGCCAACAGTGATGTCCTTACCTATTCCTGGGAACAGATGGACGGTTTGCCGACCGGCGCTACCGTCCAACCCATGCCACCTGTGGGCAGCAATGCCAACGGACCGATTTTCCGCAGCCTTTCACCGGTCAGTTCAGGCACCCGCTTTTTCCCATCGCAGGCAAATGTGATCGCAAATACCAACAGCACCTGGGAGGTTCTCCCGACCGTCTCGAGGACGCTTAACTTCAGGGGAACGGTCAGGGATAGCCGAAGCGGCGGCGGATGTACCGTGCAGGACGATGCGGTGGTCACCGTAGATGGGGGATCCGGGCCGTTTAAAGTCACTTATCCGAATGCCGCCATGACCTTGACATCTTCCAGCAAGGTGAAAATCCAGTGGGATGTCGCCAACACCGACGTGGCACCTGTGAACTGCAGCACGGTCGATATCACCATGTCGACGGACGGAGGGCTCACTTACACGGTCACCCTTGCCAGCGGTGTGCCCAACACCGGCGTCGCAAATGTCGTTATCCCCGCCAACCACGGATCGCAGAACCGCATCCGGGTAAAATCGGTCAATAATATTTTCTACGATATCAGCGATGCGAATTTCACCATCACCGCTCCCGTCGTGCAGGATTATCAAGTGTGGTCTGATGCCGCCAGCAAGTCAAGGTGCGGTCAGACTTCCGTCGCTTACACGATCGACATCCTTCCCATCCTGGGCTTCAGCGGTAATGTGGATCTTTCTGTCAGCGGCCTGCCGGTGGGCGTCTCCGCATCCTTAGGCAGTACAACAGTAGCTGCCGGTGCCAGCACAACCCTTACGTTGAGTAATATCAGCGGGCTTGCGATGGGTACATATTCCTTCACGGTGCAAGGAAGTGGTACTCCCGGCACAAGGAATCTGGCGCTTGAACTGATCGTGAATGATCAATTTACAGTAACGCTCACAACTCCTGCCAGCAACCAGGCTTCAGTGGGCTGGTACAAGCCTGTTTTTCAATGGGGGGCGGTCACCGGTGCAACCTATCAGTTGCAGGTGTCTGTAGATGCCGGCTTCGGGACGACCGTGATCAGCGAATCAGGGCTCACCGATGCAACGTACACGTATGCATCTAATCTGAATCATTCCACCCGTTATTACTGGCGGGTCCTTGCAGTCACCGCTTGTGCGACAAGCCCCTATGCTACCGGAAGCTTTACCACCAATGGTCCGTCAGTAACAACACTTTATGTCAGCTCGGATATACCCAAGACAATTTCCGTTAATGTAGTAGGACCCTTTATGAGTACCTTGTCGATACCTGTCAGGGGCACTTTGATCGATGTGGACCTGCTGGGACTTGACATCACGCACTCTTATGTCGGGGATCTGCTGATCAAATTGAAAAGTCCAGACAATACTGAAATCACCTTGTTTAACGCATTTAATTGCGGTGGTACCGCTAATGTTAATTTGGGTTTTGATGATGAAAGCGCCAATACTCATGCAAACGTTCCATGTC
>CAJBPC010000484.1 GCA_903957405.1 uncultured bacterium
CAGCATATTTGAGTACTCCCCAAACTGATCAAGCAATTGATCGAAAATTGCTTGTGCTTTCTTAACGGTATTGCAGACGATCAATACTTTTTCATTGGCATTCATGGCGTCATGCATCAGTCCTATCGTGTCACTCCAATCACTGTGCTTATAGACAAGATGGCGATCATATGTCGCAAGCTGTTCCGGTGAAAGACGCACCTCATAAGTTGTTTCAACACCCCCCAGCATTTCGAATATCTGTGCATACATCACCGTAGGCATTGTCGCGGTACCAATATGGATGGCACAGTCCAATTTCAATAGCACTCTTACGATCTCAAAAACCATACTTCTGCTGACTTCAGAGTAGGTATGCATTTCATCAAGGATGACCGCAGCGCCTTTGAGATCAAGCATCACTGATTCGAAACCGGGTAGTCCGAAAATGATGGTTGCCATCTGATGCGGTGTCAAGACTTTTACGGAGGCGCCGGGTAGACCGTGCAGGGGGTATTCCTCTTCGAACTTGTCAGGATCTTCGCTTCTCAATACGATTTTCGAAGCGGAATGCTGCATTCGTATCGATGCTTGTGGGAGCATTTCTCGGAAACGAAGCCACATGGCATTGATCGAAGCTTGAAAGGGTAAGGTATAGAATACCCTGCGACCCTGACACCGGCGCATCAGAAAATTCGTTTTGCCTGCTCCGGTCGGCGCCACGAGAAGCGTGTGTGTCCGTGCATCACTAACACGCATATCCGACAATGGAAATAACGCCCCACCCTTCGATCTTGGCTCGAAAGGGCTTAGATCAGGTATGAGGAAAGTTTTTTTGACCTCAGTAAAAGTGCGACTTGCCATGGCGGATGCAAAATGATCCGCAGACATCATCAATCCCCGCGGTATCGACCAACTTCGCGCATGCATTCTGTTCTCCAAATAATCCAATGTATATTCCCATGATGAGAGCAGGTTGCTCTTTTCAGGCATCTCTGCCTTAAAACCCAGTTTTTGCAGCATATCGACCGCCAAGGGCATCCATTTCTCCCATTCTTTCAGATGGTAGGATAAAACAGATTCGGATCCCTGTTCACTTATAAGATCAAGGAGACCCCTCATTCGGGCGTCATCCTTCACTGATTTATGATGTGCTGAAACCATTTCAATCAAACCGTCCCATTGATCCTGAGGAAAACAGGATATCAACAACAGAGATGATATCTCATGGCGATGTATGAAATTCCATTGGCTCTTTTCAAAGCGGGATGACCATATCTTTTCACCATCCGATTCTCGCAGTTGCGCCTGGAACTTCGTATGTGCTTTGCCCGTATCATGCAAGGCTGCAGCAGTCCTAGCCAGGTCGATATCTTCAAAATGCAGACATTCGGCGAAATGCTCTATGGCCTGGATCACATGGCGGGAATGTTCAAGCAGATCAGTGCCTCCGTTGTTCCGACTTTTAGCCAATAATATATTGTCTGCTAAATGCATCAGTATTCCGTGATTTTTCTGATCGGATCACCATAAGAAGCCAACTGGCCATACATCGGGGCAGCATTATCAAATCTGTTATACCCGGTTTTGAAGTTCAATGTCTCTCCATTTCCGAACATTAACTCGAAACCTGGAAAGGCTGGAGATGTCCATTCTGTTTCGGTTGTTTCGATAAGTGCCTCCGGGAATAAAACATCTTCGTTACGTGCCAAACATATATGCTGCGTGAAGGCGCGATTGGCGTAGTCAAGGGTGGAGAATGCCAGATAAAGATTCGGTTCAAGAAGGATTCCCCGGGTAATGATACCGGTCGCTGGTCTTCTGGTGATCGTCGGGATCTTGA
>CAJBPC010000485.1 GCA_903957405.1 uncultured bacterium
AGGCCGTTTTGATATCAGTGTTCAGTTGATCCTCCATCCCGATGTTCAGCAATACCTTGAGCGGGACGTTCAACTGATCGAGCAGGAGCAACAGGAAATACTCGCATCGATCGAAACTGCCAAGACACAAAGGGTGCAAGCTGAACAGCAAAAACTGCAACTGGATAGGGATCTCCAGGAATTGACGGGCCGCATCGTCCAACTGACGGATAATCTGAACCAGATGAATAAATCACTGGCCGAGAAGCGCGGGGTATTGGAAGTAACGCTGAGTGAAGATGGTTTGTCCGATCAGGAAGTGCGAGAGGTATTGAGCTGGAATCCAGATCTCGTGGCCATTCGACGGGATATCAATGAACGGCGTAATCAGTTGGCCATTATCGAAGGTCAGATCAAGACACTCGAGGCGCAACTGGCTGGTCGCACTTACGACGAACAACAACATCAGGAAGCGCAGATTGCTTTTGCGGAAGCCGATACCCAAGTGCGTAACTTGGCGGAAGAGCGAGGCGCCACCGACCGATCCATCCAGAAAATGATGACCGATCTGAAGGCTCGGCGCGGGCTGGAAGCGGAGCTTGACGCTTTGAGGATCAGGGGTAAGGATATTGCCACACTGCAGGAAATGTTCCGGGCCAGCGGATTTGTGCAATTTATGTCTCAGCGTTACCTGGAAAACGTGGTAGCTGTCGCCAATAAACGATTCCGGAAGATGGTGCGCGACAAGTTCAGCATCGAATTGTCACCAGACGGCGATTTCCTGGTGAGGGATTACCTCAACGACGGCAAGACTCGACTGTTGAAATCCCTGTCCGGTGGGCAGACCTTTCAGGCGGCGCTTTGTCTGGCGCTGGCCCTGTCGGAAAACATACAGCACACGGCCGGCGCCGACCAGCATTTTTTCTTCATCGACGAGGGCTTTGGCAGTCTGGATAGCAACAGTCTGGAGATGGTGTTCGCCACCCTTCAGTCACTGCAGCATGAAAACAAAGCCGTGGGGGTCATTTCGCATGTGGCGGAATTGCAAGAGGGCATGGATATCTATCTGCATGTTGAGAATGACCCGGAAACCGGCACCCGCGTACGGGAAAGCTGGCGAGACCTGTCTTGAGAATAAAAATCATGCAAATTTAATACGAAATATTAAATTTGCACGAAATGATCCCGCGCAGACTCCAAACCGTTCTTCAGCAGGCCCTGGCGACCCACGCTTCCGTGGCATTGCTAGGGCCCCGGCAGGTCGGCAAGACAACCCTCGCCTTTGCCATCAGGGAGCGGTTTGATGCGGTGTATCTCGACATGGAGAACCGGGTCGACCATGCTCGCATGGATGATCTCGAATCGTTTTATGCCATGCATGGCAACAAGCTCGTGATCATCGACGAGGTTCAGCGGCGACCGGAACTTTTCCAGGCCCTACGCGGCGTCATTGATGAGCAGCGTCGCCGCGGCCGGAAGACAGGCTTGTTCCTGTTCCTCGGTTCGGCGAGCAATGAGCTGTTGGCGCAGTCCGGTGAATCCCTGGCCGGCAGGATTCGTTACCTGGAACTTCATCCCATCGATCTGCTGGAATACGGCCCCGTCACGGAGGCCCATACCATGCAACTATGGCTGCGTGGTGGGTTTCCGGAAAGTCTGCTCGCTGCCGATGATGCCTTGAGTACGGACTGGCGTGAGGCCTTCATCCGAAGCTACCTGGAGCGTGACATCCCGCAGCTCGGGCCACGAGTGCCTGCCACCACGCTGGCGCGCTTATGGACCATGCTTGCACACCAACAGGGCGCCACCCTCAACCTATCTCAGCTCGCGCGCAGCATCGACGTCTCCGTACCGACCATCACCCGCTATATCGACCTGATGGCGGATCTCTTCCTGCTCCGCCGGTTGCAGCCCTTCTCCTTCAACATCGGCAAGCGACTGGTCAAGACGCCAAAAATATACCTCCGCGACAGCGGCATCGCGCATGCGCTGTTACAGATCGCTACGCCCATGCAGCTGTCGGGGCATCCGGCCATGGGCGGCAGCTGGGAGGGATTCGTGCTTTCCAACATCCTGTCGGTATGTCCTGCCCATGTCCTGCCCTTTTTTTACCGGACAGCCAGCGGCGACGAGGTCGATCTGATCCTGGAGATCGCCGGGTCTGCCCGCTGGGCGGTGGAGATCAAACGCCATACCGTACCTGTGCTCTCTAAGGGATATTACCGGGCCTGCAGTGATATCGGCGTGGCAGAGCGCTTCGTGATCCACGGCGGATCGGTTGCCTATACGCTTCCAGATGGCGTCCAGGCCCTCCCCATCCCGGATTTTATGCAACGCCTTCTCGCGATCTGACATCAGGATATCCTATCTTTCATCCAGAAAAACACAGCATCATGAAGGATCTTCAGGCACTTTCCCGTCGGTTGAAGTCGGAGCCCCTCAAGCCCGAGACCACCAATGTGAGGCTCTACCGCGCCGTCAGCTGGCTGATTTGCGCCGGAGAACAGTCAAAACATCCTGACCTGGTGTTCATCTCGCACTGGATCGCCTTCAATGCCCTCTATGCTTCAGACGCCGACAGCGTCTCGCCGACGGCAGAGCGCGAACGCTTCCGCGTCTTCATCCGAAAGCTCGTCTCCTACGACGAAGACAACCGCATCTATTCCATCCTCTGGGAGAAGTTCTCAGGCCCCCTGCGCGTGCTCATCGAGAACAAATACCTCTTCAAAACCTTCTGGGACCATCAGCGCGGCCTCAGTGCCGCGTGGGAGCCGGCTTTTGCGCGCGCCAATGAATCCGCCCTGCATCACCTCAGCGATCGACGCGTCGCTGAATTCCTCGAGATCGTGCTCGACCGGCTCTATATCCTCCGCAACCAGTTGATCCACGGAGGCTCCACCTTCCGCAGCTCCGTCAATCGCGAATCTGTCAAGACCGGCTTCTGCGTCCTTCAACTGCTGGTGCCGGCCTTTGTCGACATCATGATGAAGCAT
>CAJBPC010000486.1 GCA_903957405.1 uncultured bacterium
ACATCCTGATGCCTACAAGAAGCATTATGATGCAAGCGGATGACATTATACTTTCGGATCTCCGCAAAAAAGCAATCTTTACGTGTCGCATCGACCCATCGACATCGATGCTGCGAATCATGCCTCAGTTGCGAGGTTGCTTGAACGGTGTCAGGTTGACCCATCGATAACAATATGGCGAATCAAGCCTCTGTTGCGACATTGCTTGAACCGTTTCTCATCGACACATCGATATCGACACCCGTGTTGACACAGTGGTTCTTTATGTTTTAATTTTGACCCCTTAAACTGCACTGCATGCAAGAAGACCTCAGAAGAGAACAAGCACTTGAATATCATGCCAAGGGCCGACCGGGCAAGATAGAAGTGGTTCCCACCAAGGAAGCCAAAACACAACGCGATCTTTCCCTTGCCTATTCGCCCGGCGTGGCGGAACCCTGCATGGAGATTTTCGCCAATCCAGAACTCGTTTACAAATACACCGCCAAGGGAAATCTGGTGGCGGTGATCAGCAACGGCACCGCCGTACTCGGACTTGGAGACATAGGCCCCGAGGCGGGTAAACCCGTGATGGAAGGAAAGGGCGTGCTCTTCAAGATCTTCGCAGACATCGACGTATTCGATATAGAGATCAACGAAAAGGACCCCGACAAGTTCGTGGAGATCGTCAAAGCCCTCGAACCGACCTTCGGCGGCATCAACCTGGAAGACATCAAAGCGCCCGAATGCTTCCATATTGAACAACGGCTAAAGGCGGAGATGAACATCCCCGTCATGCATGATGACCAGCACGGTACCGCCATCATCAGCGCCGCCGCCCTCATAAACGCACTCGAACTGCAAGAGAAAAAGATAGGCGAAGTCACCATGCTCGTCAACGGCGCCGGAGCCGCAGCACTTGCCTGCATCGACATCTATGTGGCATTGGGGGTGGAACCGAAGAATATTTTCGTGTTCGACTCAAAAGGGCTGATCCATTCAGACCGCACGGACCTCGATGACCGCAAGAAGCGATACGTCAATGGTGCGGTCCACAAGACCCTGGAAGAGGCATTCGAAGGAGCCGATGTATTTGTCGGACTCAGCAAGGGCAACGTCGTCAGCCGAGAGATGGTGATGAAGATGGCGCCTCGACCGATCGTGTTCGCCATGGCCAATCCCGACCCTGAGATCAGCTACGAAGACGCGACCGGTGCGCGGGAAGACATCATCATGGCCACCGGACGATCAGACTACCCCAACCAGGTGAATAACGTCCTCGGCTTCCCGTACATCTTCCGCGGAGCATTGGACGTGCGCGCATCCGCCATCAATGAGCCGATGAAACTCGCGGCGGTCAAGGCCCTTGCCGAACTCACACGGTCGCCCGTGCCCGATATCGTGAACATGGCCTATAATGCCACCGATATATCCTTCGGCAAGAGCTACATCATACCGAAACCGCTTGACCCGCGACTGCTCGTCACCGTGGCACCTGCCGTGGCGAAGGCGGCAATCGAGAGCGGGGTGGCCCGTAAACCCATCACCGACTGGGAAGCGTACGAAGTCGAACTGAGCAAGCGCCTGGGCATCGACAACCAACTCATGAGGGCCATCGGATCCAAGGCCAGAAAAGACCCCCGCCGCGTCGTTTTTGCGGATGCGGAGAACGCCAAGATCCTAAAAGCCGCTCAGATAGTCCTCGATGAAGGCATTGCCTTTCCGGTCCTGCTGGGCGACCCGAAGAAGATCGCAGAGATCGCAGAAAAAAGCCATATCAGCCTTGCGGGCATGCAGATGATCGACCCCAAGAGCGATGAGATGGAAGACAAACGGCAGGCCTATGCAGAGCTGTATTTCAAAAAACGGCAACGTCGCGGAGTCAACTACTACGAGGCCTTCAAGAAGATGAAGGACAGAAACCATTTCGGTTGCATGATGGTCGAGACGGGCGATGCGGACGCCATGATATCGGGCCTTACCAGGAACTATCCGGATACGATCCGGCCGGCCATACAGATCATCGGCACGGAAGAAGGCGTGCAGAAGATCGCAGGCATGTACATCATGCTCACCAAACAGGGCCCGCTTTTCCTGGCGGATACATCCGTCAACTTCAACCCCTCGGCAGAACAAATCGCAGACATCACACTGCTCGTCGCGAAAGAAGTCAGGTCGTTCGGCATCACGCCCCGCATTGCGATGCTCAGCTACTCGAACTTCGGCAGCAGTGAAACGCCGGAGGCGATCCTCATGCGAGAAGCCAGGCTGAAGGTGAAGCAGAAGAACCCTTCACTCATCGTCGATGGCGAGATCCAGGGCATCCTCGCCTTCAACAAGGAGACCCTGCGTGACAACTATCCGTTCAGCGAGCTCGCACAAAGCGGCGATGTGAACACGCTGATATTCCCGAACCTCAGTGCCGGCAACATCGCTTACAACCTCCTGCAGGAAGTCGGCGGTTTCGACAGCATCGGACCCATCCTGCTCGGACTCAAAAAACCCGTGCATGTACTGCAGCTGGGATCGTCCGTGAGGAATATCATCAACATGGTGCTGATCGCGGTGGTGGATGCGCAAATGAAATCAAAATGAATATGAATCATCCCGGAAAAAACTCCAGTGAGCGCCACCCATCGCCCGGGATGACCCGGGCATCGAATGGATGCATGGATGCGAAATGAATACAAGGGTGTCGCGGTATGCCGTGATCCGGAATATCCCGACACCCTTATTCCGAAATATCCCGTGAATGGAAAATCAGGAAAAGATATCCCGAAAAAAACAGCAGTTCCCCGTCAGCCGGGAATTCGGGAAATACCTCGCCCGGCATGGTCGATCGATCGCCCTGCCCGTGTCATATGGGATGTTGAGGGACTATGCCGATGCCATCAGCCTGTACGATAAAAACGGGGTTGACACCCTATGGGAGACCGTCTTCTACCACCCGTCCCTGGCAGAGGAGATCCATCAGGGACTGAAACGCACCTACTCCTTCCTCAAGGCCAGCGGCTACACGGAGGCGGAGGAACATCTGCACATAGAGCGCATCGACTACTGCACCTTCGGCAACTCAAAGCCTTTCCGCATCAAGATCGTCAACAACTACAACGAGGTACACGACTACTTTTACTTCAAGATCGCCGATGCGTCCAGGATCTGGGGACTTGAACTGGAGCATCTGCTATCCCCATACCGGATCAACTACCTCGTCGAAGGACAGACGCTGATCGAAGAACACATTGCCGGTGTGCCCGGGGATGTCTTCGCAGCACATTACATGAACCGACCGGAATTCAACCCGAGACGCATCGCCAAAGAATTCGTGAAATTCAACGAACGCTGCTTCATGCGATTGCTGGGTGACATGCGCAGCTACAACTTCGTATTCGACATCACCCAGGATTTCGATGACATACAGTTCCGCATCCGAGCGATCGACTTCGACCAGCAGTCATATGAAGGCAGAAAGAACATCTACCTTCCCCAGTTCTTCAAGGAGAACAGATCGTTTGTGGAAGAGGTCATGGCGCGGCTCCACCCGGATGTCATCACGCAGTACCAGATGGAAGAAAGGTCGCTGTTCACAAGGCGGTTGCGTGCTGAATATCATCGGCTGAGCGACCTGCAACGGACCCTCAATAAAGAGGCCCTCTCTACGACCGAGAAGATCCACTTGCTCCGGGAAGAACTCGCGGTACACCACAAACATGATGGATTCCTCAAATGCTCCACCATGCCGCAGATCCTGCACATGCACATCAAAGCACTCGTGCGGGCGGCACTCAGGAGCGCATGATGCTTTTTGTGTATTTTTGAAGCAAATCCCAACGGAGCAATGCTATTCTTCAACCATTTCGGCGCTTTCATCCTCATGATCAAGGGCATGTTCTCCAAACCCGAGAACTACAGGATGTACTGGAAGGAACTCATGCACCAGTGTACCGAACTCGGCATCGGATCACTCGGCATCGTGGCCATCATCTCCGTATTCATCGGTGCCGTATCGACGGTGCAGACCGCTTACCAGCTCGTAAGCCCGCTTGTTCCGATCTCCACCATCGCGCAGATCGTGCGGGACACCGTGATCCTGGAGTTCGCACCCACCCTCACTTGCATCGTACTGGCAGGTGTCGCCGGCAGCAAGATCGCCAGTGAGCTCGGGAACATGCGCGTCAGCGAACAGATCGATGCACTCGAGATCATGGGCATCAATACCAAGGCCTATCTCATCATGCCGAAAATACTCGCCTGCCTCATCATGATACCTTTGCTCGTGGTCATATCCATGACCCTTGGCATATGGGGCGGACGATTCGCCGGTCAGGCAACCGGAATCATGTCGTATGAAGTGTTCGACCGCGGATTGCTCTCAGACTTCATCCCCTTCAATGTCGGCTTCGCCCTCACAAAAGCCTATACCTTCGCATTCATCATTTCCGCCATACCGGCATACTACGGATACCATGTGAAAGGAGGCGCCCTGGAGATCGGGCAGTCGAGTACGCGGGCAGTCGTCACCAGCTGCGTCACCATCCTGCTCGCGGATTATCTGCTGGCGGCATTGCTGTTGTGAATGGCAACGAATAGGAACATTTCACAAGTCAAGGGCAGCCCATGATGCCCACCCATACAAATTATGATCACCCCTTAACCCGAATCTAATGATCGAGATAAAGCATGTGAAAAAAGGCTTCGGCGAAAAGATGGTCATCAATGACGTGTCGGCCGTCATGGAGACCGGTAAATGCAACCTGATCATAGGGGCGAGCGGGAGCGGAAAGACCGTCATGATGAAATGCATCGTGGGGCTTTTAGAGCCCGATTCAGGCGACATCATCTACGACGAACAGAACTTCACGGCGATGAGCGTCCGCGAAAAAAAAGCCATGCGCCAGCAGATCGGAATGCTGTTCCAGGGTTCCGCCCTGTTCGACAGCATGACCGTGGAACAAAATATCATGTTTCCACTCGATATGTTCAGCAGCATGACGAAAGCCGAGAAACAAAAACGGGTGGATGAAGTGCTCGACAGGGTGCATTTGAAAGATGCACACAAGAAATTCCCCGCAGAAGTCAGCGGCGGCATGAAAAAAAGAGTGGGCATCGCGCGCGCCATCGTGCTGAACCCGAAATACCTTTTCTGCGATGAACCGAACTCCGGCCTGGACCCACAGACATCCCTCGTGATCGACAGACTCATCAAAGAGATCACCATGG
>CAJBPC010000487.1 GCA_903957405.1 uncultured bacterium
ACGAATCCGACGCCGGCACCGTCGACCTCACGGGATTCGAAGCGGAAGATGAAATTGCGGATATGCCTGAGATGATCAGCCCTACCCCTCTCGAAGAGTCACTGGTCAGCCGCTCAGAGGAAGCCGTGACCGATTCTGATGACAGGGTGTCCGAAAGGCATACCGAAGCGTTGGAGATGCCAGCCGACCCGGCAAAGATAGATGCCCGAGAAGCTTCGGGGCAAGATGCCCTGAGGGTTGACGAACTGGGGGATCTGGTTTTTGAGCCCATGCACAGCGTAGACTATTTTGCCTCGCAGGGCATTGAAATTGGTGAGGAAGCAAAAACGGAGGCACTGGTGAAGCCCCTGCGAAGCTTTACCGGATGGATACGATCCATGAAACAGATCCAGCCGGCAAAACAGAAACAAATGCTGGATGAGCAATCAGAACATATCATTCGCTCGAAGGCCGAATTCTCGAACGAGACGGAGATCGTGCTTACGGAAGCCATGGCACTCGTATATGAAAAACAGGGCATGGTGAAGAAGGCATTGGACATCCTGGAAAAATTAAGTTTGCTCGATCCTGCAAAAAAGGATATTTTCGCAGCCAAAATTCAAGAACTTAAAGGCAAATCCATATGAACCTGTTATTCCTTATTCTGATCATAGTGGCATCGCTTCTGCTTGCGCTCATCGTTTTGGTACAAAACCCCAAAGGCGGCGGGCTTGCCGGTAACATTGCCGGATTGAGCAATCAATTCATGGGTGTGAAGCAAACCACGGATGTGCTTGAGAAGGGCACCTGGATTCTTGCAGGCCTCGTTGCTGTCCTTTGCCTGTTCTCCTCCATGCTGATAAAGGATGGAGCAGCAGGTGTCGATGACAATCTGATCAAGAGCATCAATCCGAACACAACCAATAGTGCTCCTGCAAAACCAGTTGCCCCGACGCTTCCGCCACAGGGTAATTAATCTTCCGCACGTAAAATATCTAAAGACCCTGCTTGAGAAAGCAGGGTTTTTTATGCCTAATATTGTCACCGAAATGAAATCCATGAAGAAAAACATCGTGATGGCGATCTTCGTCACATTCGCCATCCTTGCGGCTGGGTGGTACATGCTGAATCGTTCAGTGACCGGGTTCGAAGAGGAGAGCAGGCTTTTCTACATCCCTAGTGACAGTGCGGATGCTGGACTCGTCCTCGAGAAACTCAGGAAGGAAAAGATCCTGAAAAGCACCTGGTTCTACGAATGGCTGGCAGAGCGGAAGGACTACGCAAAGAAAGTGAAGCCGGGCCGATATCGGATGACGAAAGGGATGAATCAGATGGAGGTATTCACCCGCCTGTACAAGGGCGATCAGGAGCCGCTGCGTTTCGTGATCAATAAATTCAGGACAAGGG
Source organism: uncultured bacterium (assembly GCA_903957405.1). GTDB lineage: Bacteria > Bacteroidota > Bacteroidia > Chitinophagales > Chitinophagaceae > Pollutibacter. The sequence continues at coordinate 1,387 of CAJBPC010000487.1, forward strand.
AAGATTTTGCCCGGTATGCCGGCAAGCAGATGGAGTGCCTTGACACCGATATTCTGGCTTTTCTGAATTCACCGGATTCTGTCGCCCGGATGGGACTTGATACCAACAACGCGATGACGATGATCATCCCCAACACGTACGCTGTATTCTGGAACACCCCGGCACATGAGCTGTTCAAGCGGATGGGCACGGAGCGGGACAGGTTCTGGACAGCGGAACGCAAACAGAAGGCGGCGGATGCAGGCCTGACGAAGGAAGAAGTCTACATCCTGGCATCGATCATTGAGGAAGAAACCAACAAGCACGATGAGAAGCCGATCATGGCCAGTGTCTATATCAACAGGCTGCGGAAAGGAATGACCCTATCAGCCGACCCCACCGTAAAGTTCGCACTCCGGAATTTCGGACTGAAGCGCATCCTCCTGACCCATATCAATGCCTCCGCAGCTTCGCCATACAACACATACAAGAACAAGGGACTTCCACCCGGGCCCATATGCACCCCTTCCATCAAAACCATCGATGCGGTGCTGAATGCAAGTGAAACGGATTATGTCTTTTTCTGTGCAAAAGCGGATTTCTCGGGATACCACAGCTTCGCAGCGAACGAAAAGGATCATTTCAACAATGCAAGGGCCTATCAGAAGGCACTTGACAGCTTGTTGGTGAAATGACTTATTTTCATGTCGACATGAAGAGGATAGAGCGCCTCCTGCTGAGATCATTGCCGGTAAGGTTCCTGATCCGAAAATCGAAACAGGTAAGCTTACCGGGCTTCGAGGGTTTGCCACTGTACGACGTGACGAGGTTTTTCCTGCAACAAACGCAGCAGATAGGCCTCAACGAAAGGGCCGGTGCCATCGCCTTCAACTTCCTCATGGCGGTCCCGCCATTCTTCATTTTCGTGTTCGCCCTTCTGTCAAACCTGCCCGGATCCCGAAAATTGTATGAAGAGGCGCTGATACTGGTCCGGCAGGCGACACCCGATCTCTCCACGTTCCATATCATCAAGGGTGTGATGGATGACTTCTTCGCCACCGGCCGCAGTCTGCTTTCGTTTGGCCTGCTGCTTGCGCTGTATTTCGCATCAAGTGCCATGATCACGATCATGCGCACCTTCAACAAGTCGATGCTGCATATCGAAACGGAGAAGCGAAACTTCTTGGAACTGCGATGGGTCGCAATCAAACTCACCCTGTACATCGTGCTGCTGATACTCGGTACGACATTCGTGATGGTCACACAGGAACAGGTCACCACCCTCGTCACCGGTTGGCTTCGGATGCGGGAAAGCGATGTGAGCTGGATTGTGCAGGTACTGCGTATTTTACTGACATTCTCGCTGGTATTCGTTTCCATCGCACTCATCTACCGCTACGCGCCATCCGTGGAGAAGAAATGGAAGTTCTTTTCGCCCGGAGTCATACTCGCCACGATACTCATCATTGGCTTCTCGATGATCTTCTCCATTTGGGTGAACAACGTCGCTGCGTACAACAGGGTCTACGGCTCCATCGGAAGCGTCCTCATCCTGATGCTGTTGATATATGTCAACTCATTGGTCCTGCTCATCGGCTTCGAACTGAATGTGAGCATCAACTCGCTCAAGAGCATCGCCAAAAAAAGAGCGATGCGGGAGCCAGGTGGCATTTCGGACTAAAGGAATTATTTTCGTTAAAAAAATGTCGACCACCCCACGCCCCTATATCCTTGCCGAGACCAACTGGAAGTCTGTCAAGGACACCGCATACACCACTGCCATACTCCCCTGGGGAGCCACAGAGGCGCATAACTACCATTTGCCATACGGGACAGACAACTATCAGGTGGAATACGTGGCGGAGCTCGCCGCAGGCATGGCCTGGGACATGGGCAGCAGGCTCCTGGTGCTGCCGAACATCCCCTATGGCGTGAATACCGGGCAGCTCGACATCGGCTTCTGCATGAACATGATGCCGAGTACGCAGCTGGCCATACTCAAAGACACCTGCGATGTGCTCGTTCGCCATGGCATCACGAAATTGGTGATATGCAACGGCCATGGTGCCAACAACTTCATCCCCATCATCCGGGAGCTCGCAGGCCTTTTCCCGCAACTGTTCATCTGCACGCTCAACTGGTTCGCCTCCTCCGACAAAAAAGGGATCTTCGAGGAAGCGGGCGATCATGCTGATGAAATGGAGACCAGCGTGATGATGCATATCGCCCCGCATCTGGTGCTTTCCCTGGATGTTGCAGGCGATGGTGCGAACCGTCGCTTCAACCCCGAAGGCTTCAGGAAAGGATGGGCATGGGCGCAACGCCCTTGGTCACTCATCACAAAAGACACCGGCGCCGGCAATCCCCTTAAGGCCAATGCGGAAAAAGGGAGGATATTCCTTGACAACACCACAAAGAACATAGCGGCCTTCCTACACGAACTGAGTACCAGCAGCATCGAGGAGATGCTCGCAGACTAAAAAGCTTGACGAAGATGAAGACATTGATGATTTGTTGCCATGTGCTTTTCATGACCTTGCACGCATTTTCGCAAAATACCGGTACGCTCAGGGGGCGGGTGATGGAAAGCGACTCCGTGCCGGTGGGGCGGGCCAGCCTGCGCCTGCTGAATACGACATACGAGGCCGTAGCCGACAAGGACGGCCGCTTCTCCCTTAGGATGCTGCCCGCAGGAAAGTACCGGATGGAAGCCGGTGCCATCGGTTATGCGTCAGCGATAGCAGACGTCGTCATCATCCCGGGCGAAGATGCCTTGGTGACCATCCTGCTGGGGAAGTCGTTCGTGCGCCTCGACGAGGTGGTGGTATCTTCGGACCAAACGGAACGCAGCCTGCGGGAGATGCCTGCCGCCGTGAGCATTTTCAGCGGCGCCAAGGTGGCGGAATACAGGCTGTGGAGCCTGAAGGAGACGTCCGGCCTCGTGCCCAACCTGAACAGTGCCGATCCCGGCGACAACCGCAACGCGACCTTCATCCGGGGTATCGGAACAACATCCTATGACCCTGCAGTGGCAACCTATATCGACGGCGTCAATCAATTCAACCTCGATACCTACATCCCGCAACTGTTGGACGTTGAAAAGATCGAAGTCCTCCGAGGACCGCAGGGTACGCTTTTCGGGCGCAATGCCATGGGCGGTGTGATCAACGTCACGACCAGGAAACCCTCGAACCTAGGCAGTGCCTTCGCAGAACTGAACATCGGGAATTTCGGACTTCAGCGTCATACGGCAGGCATAAAAGTGCCGGTGGTGAAAGACCGCCTATTCTTCGGCACATCCGGACAATACCATTTTCGGAAAGGATACCACACCAACAATTTTGACAACTCCGATTTCGACAGGCAGGAATACTTCTACGGCAACCACTACCTGAGGTATCTGCCCGCAGCGAAATGGGACCTCTCACTGAACTTCAAGCACCAACAGGGTCGGAACCACGGTGCCTTCCCGCTGGCATCAAGCAGGGACGCCGCTTTCGAAGCCCCTTACCAACTCAACCAGAACGCGACCGCCGTGATGAAAGACCGGAGTCAGAATGCATCATTCTCCGCCATCCACTCCGGCAGGAATATCAGGCTGCAGCTGCAGACCTCATTCCAGTCGAACCGCAGGATCTATGACAGACCGCTCGACGGCGATTTCTCCCCGCTCGACATCGTCACGATCGAGAATGATTTCGGCAGTGACTTCAATAAGGTCAGCACATGGACCCAAGAATTCAGGGTATCCTCCCCTGCCGTGTCGGAGAGCCGGCTGCAGTGGACCGGAGGCTTGTTTCTTTTCAAACAGGACAACCCCGTCAGGCAAGCCACTCGTTTCGGTGCGGATGCCGGGTTGTTCGGCATTCCGCTGACAGACTTCTCCAACATTACGCAGAATATGGGAGAAGGGAGGGGCATGGCGATATTCGGACAAGCGACCTACGCTGCCACCAAGAAACTGTCCGCCACATTCGGCATCCGTCAGGATCTGGAACACAAAACACTTTCCGTAAGGGGTGAGTTCCTGAAAACACCTGACCCCGCCGTTGTCACCCGTCCCGACACTTCAGGCTCCGCGGACTTCCGCGCATTTTCTCCCAAAGCGGCCCTTCAGTACGCTTTCAGCGATGACCGGCAAGCGTATCTGTCCTACAGCCGTGGCTTCCGGGCCGGCGGGCTCACATCCTACGGTTCCGATGCCAGCCAGCCACCCCTGGTGGCATACGATCCAGAACTCAGCGACAATATCGAAGCAGGCTTCAAAAGTCACTGGCCGGCACAACAACTTCGCATCCACGTAACGGCCTTCTTCAGCCATATCCGAAGGGTACAGGTGCCGACACTGATCATGCCGGATGCCATCACCATCACGCAAAATGCTGGGACAATGGTCAGCCAGGGATTGGAGATAGAGGCTGATGCAAAACCGTTCCGCAACTTCGAACTGACCTGGAATGCCGGAGCGACGAAAGCCCGCTACACAAAGCTGAAGCTTGCACAGAACGGACAGGAAACGGATCTTGTGGGAAACCGTCAGATCTTCACCCCTTCCCATACATCCATGCTTGTCGCACAATATGGGATCCCGCTGGGTCGGCTGAAACAGACGCGACTAGTCATCCGCGGAGAATGGCTGGCCTTTGGGGAGCAGTATTTCGACCTCGCCAATACCATCACGCAAGATGCTTATGCCCTATTGAATGCCAGGCTGGGGATCTCCGGAAATCGGTTTGACATATTCATTTGGGGTCGCAATCTAGGCGGAACCCGATATGTTTCATACGCCTACGACTTCGGGGCGGTTCACTTGGGCAGCCCCCGCACATACGGCTTGACGATCTCGCTGAGGCGGTGACCGCCACAGGCATGAATCCGGTTCTGTACGGCAGGGTTTTGGCATTTTCATGTCATGGAGAAACCCATTCAAGGGCATTTATTTGTGTAATTTCAATCATATGAACGAACACTGATCCCTTGTTCAGACGCGCACATACGGTATTTTTCTGTTGCCTGTTCTTCGGGATAGGGATTCTTGACGTGCAATCGCAGGAGGTCAGGTATACCTTGTACAATGAAACCAACGGCCTCCATCATTCCGCCATCAACGATATCGGTAAAGATTCCTCAGGATATTTCTGGCTCGCTACAGAAAAAGGATTGGTGCGGTTTGACGGACGGAATTTCATCGATGTGGCGCCAGACATGCCGCACTTCAGGTATGCCGAGATCGTTAAACTGAAGTTAGCCGGGAATTCCCTTTATATCATCTACCGCGATTCAGGATGCGTCGTCATGAATCTTGCTGATTTTCACTTCAGGAAGATCTCTGGGCAATCCGTATCGGATATCGCAGTGCTCTCCCCTGAAACACAGATCATCCTGCTCAGAAACGGGATGATGCTGAAACATCAGTCCGGCAGGATCACCCAAAAAAAGAAGTTTTACGCTGAAAAAGCGGGATTGTTGCAGCTGCACAGAGGATCGCTTGTGGCAAGCTTTCCGGCCAATGGATTATTCGTGATAGACACGACCGATCTGACCCC
>CAJBPC010000488.1 GCA_903957405.1 uncultured bacterium
CTTCGACAATGAAGCAGACATGAAACGGGCCAAACGACATCAATTGGAACGTGTCATCACCATCTTCCCCTGGATATCAACAATCGATGGTTTCCAGCATTGGGTATATGAACATCCGGAACACACGGAAGCAGACAGAACAAAGGCATGGACAGATCTCCTAAATAAATATTCATCCTCCGTCCTGGATTACAGCGGTTTGGGCCAGTACCGCCAAATAAGCTGGCAACGACAACTTCACCTCTTTGAAGTGCCCTTCTACTATATCGAATACGGCATTGCTCAACTCGGTGCTTTAGGCATGTGGAAACAATATAGAAAGGATCCCACGATAGCTTTGGAAAACTACACAACCGCCCTGAGTAAAGGCGGGATGCTGACCCTACCTGAACTATACAAGACTGCCGGACTTGCATTTGATTTCTCCTCAGACACAATCCGTGAACTCATGGAAATGGTTCGGGATGAGTTGAAAAAATTATAGAAACCCATTCACATCCTTGTCGAATCTGTATGTTATTTTTTGCATTTCGCACAAATGCCATTGACGACCATATTGATTTGTAAGGCATTATAGCCTAAGGGCAGTTTGATTTCAGGTATATGGATGTCGTCCATACATGTGGTGGCACCACAATCTTCGCAAACGAAATGTATATGGTTGTCGTGATGGTGCCCTTCCTCGCAATCATCTTTGCATAAGGCATAGAGCACTGCATTTTCCGTGGTCGGGATCGTATGAATAATACCCTTCTCCATAAATACCTGCAGGGTGCGATAAACAGTAACTCGATCGAACCGCTCGGAAGTCTTCTCCTCCACGTCATGATGGGCCAACGCTGAGCCCGCCTGAATGAAAATCTCCAATATGTTGCGCCGACTCTCCGTGACACTCAATTGACTCTTGCGCAATATCTTTATGATCTGATCTTCCATCCTATGGACTTATGCGTTTATGGTTTCTCGCTTAGCAATAATTTCGCATCTTCTTCAAGTTGCTTCACTTCATCCTTTTTCAGGCCATCATAAATACCACGCACCCTGCCGTTCCTGTCGACTATCGCAAAGAACTGCGTGTGGATGAACTGCTCTGAAATATTCTTACTGCTATTCTCCTCATTGTCAAGCATATAACTTTCCCGTGCACTCCGATACAGGTTTTCCTTGGTACCGGTCAGAAACCACCAATTACGGGAAGACCCACCAATGGAATCTGAATATCGCTTCATTCGCTCAACAGTATCGATCTCCGGATCAACCGTGTGTGATAAAATGACGAAATCCGGTACGTCTTTAAAAATTCCATAGATCGCCTGCATGTTTTTGTTCATCTTAGGACAGATGCCCTTGCATGTCGTAAAAAAATATTCCACAATTACCACCTTGCCCGCTATGTCCTTTTCCGTAACAATCCGCCCGTCCTGATTGGTAAATGAAAACGGACGGACGTTGGAGAGTATTGGCAGCTTTTCCTGTCCAAATTCAGTCGTCATAAGCAGTCCTATATAAAAACCGGCAAGCAGAACCCCAAAAATGCCGAAATATAGCCATGTCTTTTTTGTCATATACTTCAAATAGATTGTAAAATTACATCGCCTACTTCAGTTATTGCAATAAGCATTTAGTCTTTGCAACTTTGTTGCAAAAGGTTATTTTTGTTCTTTAACTTAAAGGATGTTCAGAATCAATTACGATGCCTTAGGAATTGCAGCTTCTTTAGCCTGTGCTATTCACTGTGCCGTACTTCCGCTGCTCATTTCAAGCCTCCCCGTTTTTGGTACCGATATCATCGATAACTCATTCTTCGAATACCTGATGATCGCAGTGGCAATGGCTGTCGGTCTTCATTCCCTTTGGCATGGTTACCGAAAACATCATGGTCGGATTGCACCCATGATGATTTTCGGAACAGGCATGGTACTCTTGCTGCTGAAGCAGTTTTTTCACAGTCATCAATTATACTTTCTCATTCCGGCTGTCGTAGCGATTGTGGTTGCACACTTGTACAATTTTCAAATGTGCAAAAAAGCAGGTTGCCGCCACTGATTTTCCCATACCCTTTTCCCGGACCAAACACCTTAGTCGACAATCCTTACAAATGAAACATCTGAACCGATTGCTCTCAGCGTGTTTTGTTTTATTCGCCGCACTCCAGCTAAATGACCCAGACCCCTGGCTTTGGATACCTGTATATCTTTACGCAGCTGGTTTGTGCTGGTTCTCGGCAATGGGCGGCGTTTTTCCAAAGGCTTTGATTGCCGGTATCATATACTGTTGCCTGCACGCATCATGGCTTTTTATCTCCCAAGACGGTGTGATATCATGGGCAAAAGAACACCATGGTGAAAATCTTGTGCAAACGATGAAGGCCGCCAAACCCTGGATAGAAAATACCAGGGAGTTCGGCGGCCTTATGATTGTGTTGCTTGCATTCGGTCTGAACCTGATCGTCATCAGGCGAAAGCGTTCCGCACATTGAACTTCTAGTCAGCAATAAATCTTAAGCTTTGTATGGAAAGCTGTTTCGTTTCCTGCGTACTTACTTTACGCGCACGGACATAAAGTTTTCCAGGTGCCGCTATGATATTATTCAAGGGTACTTTTATTGTGTTCGTTCCCGTTGATCCTACCGAACCAATGGTCGTCTCGCCAAGTTTAATTCCATCAAGCCTGTCAGCGAACCATTCGACAATGTAACCGACCTGCGGCCTGTCAGTAACAATATACGTCAGTTCCACTGCCGTCACATACCTGAGATTGATAGCATCAAACATGATCCATCCTCCCTGACCGTCGACCCTAGCAACCTTGTTCTTTCCAACCTCACGCATGGTCATACTCTCTGAAGCCTTGCTATCGGCAACGCTCAACACAGGCGCCATAAGCATGATCGTGTTGAAACCTGTCAATGGACGCGCTTTCAGAGCTCCCTTGTCCGTATAACTGGCACTGATCTGCATCAATTTACTACCTGCAACTTGCGTGGCGGTAGGAACAATTTCCCCTGTTCGTGGAAGACTGGCCTTTGCTTTTTCTTTCCCTATGGAAAGGATGTATTCTACGATCAATGAGGCATCAGACTCTTTCAGATCCGGATGCGCAGCCATGGACACTTCACCCCAAACACCACTGCCTCCCTTGATGATCTTGCCTGTCAGATAAGAGCGGGCCTTGCTGTCATTGGCATATTTTGCAGCAACCATCTCATAGGAAGGCCCGATAGACTTCTCATTCTCTTTGTGACAGGTCCGGCAATCAAGGGTTGCAGCAAGATTTCGGCCCTCGGCAATGCTGCTGAAAGCCTGATGTCCCAAAACCTGCGCCTTGTCGGGACTGCTGAGATAGTCAACCTTCACATTCAGACTCGCAGGATCTATTCCACCTTTTTCAGTACTTCCATCCTCCTTGTCGATTACCCTTACCGTATAATTCACC
>CAJBPC010000489.1 GCA_903957405.1 uncultured bacterium
CCTTCATTTTCCTCAACATCCTCAACTGAACCCGTCAATACCAAAACAGATAAATCATTCCGCAAAGCATTTCCGCAGTCAGATACCAAATGGATCGAATGATCAATTCAGGGTTCGCAACGCTTCCTTCAGTTTTTGGAACATTTCATGTATATCCTCGATCTTGACCGTCCCGACACTGAGCCTGTACCATGGGTTAGCCCTTTCCGTGCCGAATACATGAAATGGCACTATCGCAAGTTTCGCTTCACTGAGGATATATTCGGTCACATCATCCTGGTTTTCCAATAACACACCGTTTTGAGTCTTTTTGCCTTTTAGGTCGATCATGACCGTAAGATAAATGGCTGCCTGAGGGATGATGGCATCCACCGGGTACCCGTCTTTCTTCAGTTGGCGGAACCCATTGAAAATCTTCTGCAAACGTTCGTTCAATCCCGACTTCAATACCTTGAGGTATTGATCCACTGACCCTTTCTGCATCAGATACCTTGAGGTGGCCCTCTGTTCGGGTAGTGGACTCCAGGCTCCCAGATGAGACAAAATAGCTTTCATCTTTGAGATGATATTTGACGGACCCAATCCCCAACCTACACGCACTCCTGTTGCAGCAAAGCATTTACTGATACCATCAACGAAAACAGTATATGGCCTCAGCTCAGGCCTTAGGCTAACCGGATTGAAATGTTCCGTTTCCCCGAATGTCAGCTGCCAGTAGATCTGGTCAAAAAGGATATGTAACTTTTTGGCATCCGGACTGCGGCGCAGATTTTCATCTACCACCATATCGCAAATGGCTTTCAACTGATCCCTTGTGAATGTTGTACCCGTAGGATTCTGTGGTGAGCAAAGTGCCAGCACGACTGCACCTTCGAGATGCGGGCGAATATCCTCCGCAGTAGGCATGAAGTGATTTTCAAACCGGGTTTCAACCACACAATGCTGTCCACCCACAAAATGCACATAGTGGTTGTTATTCCAGGATGGTACGGGGTAGATGATCTTGTCCCCGGGATCGGCAACAGCCCTGAAGAAAGTGTAAATCAACGGTCGCCCGCCGGATGCGATGAGAATCTCATCCATGTTATAGTCTAATCCTTCCCTGTCAGCAATAAAGCGGGAAACAGCTTTACGCAAGTCCGCTTCCCCTTCTCCGGCAGGATAGTTCGTCAGATGCTGGCGATAGGCAAATATCACTTCTTCTTCGAGCTCATGCGGGATGGGAAATATTGAAGGATCGAAGTCTCCTATTGTGAAGTTGAAAATACGTTCACCAGTACTCATCTTTTCCCTGATTTCCCCATTCATCCTCACAATCTCAGATCCGATAAGCGTATCAGACAACTGAGAAAGTACTGGTTTGGTACTCATATATGCATTATTTTAATTTGTTGGTGTTGATCAAAGCGCAAAAATACCATTCTGAACGTTCACGACAATATCTTCTCTTTTCCTTCAGAACTGAAAAAGCCGCTTCCTGTGCCCCCGGTGATCGGGAAAACGGGAAACGGCTTATTCATTTAAGGCATCAATGCTGCGGTGTTCAAGGTGTTTTAGGGCTAAAATAATCAGGTTTGCTGCGCTCCACTTGGGATTTATATCCTTGCCACGGCCCATTCAGAAAACGATCAATACTTCCTGCACCCTCTCCGATGAGCAGCTCCGCACGTTCGACGAGCATGATTTCCTGTGCGCCAGGTATGACGGGTTTTGCTGATATGGCCTGGCTTGCCTGCTGGTACTGGTTCATGACGGTGATCTGAGGCATTTGACCATAGCCCTGCCTTGTCTGGCGCTTCCCGCTGATGAATTCACGGATGGAACGCACCGAATCCTGCATGGACTTTGTCGACTTTCGGATAGAATCAGCAGCATCGCCTTTCACATCCTTGTACTGTGTTTCTACTTTGCCGAGTACCTCTTCAGCATCCGACAGCTTATCCAATGCCTCTGTGAGCCGGTCACCGCTGACCCTCAGGCGATCTCGCATTTTTTGTTGTGCGATTCGGATGTCCGTTCGGTCACCCAGACGGGGATCATCCTTCACCGTGATCCAGGTGGAATCCTTTTGACCGGCCTGTTCTGCCACGATCTTGTACCGGCCAGGCATGACGGGCTGACCTCCCGATTCCTGAGACCCAGACCGTGACTTTGGTGAGCCTGGCATACGGTAGCCTTTACCTTCCAAACCCCAATTCTGCCGGTTGAACCCTTTGACTGAAGCCCAGTTCAGATATCGGACCTGTTCATTTTTTTCATCGAAAATCCTTATCCTCAGGCTATCGGATGCTTTTGACGATTTTCGTGCAGATGCCGTATCCGGGTTCGAGAACCAGGATATGGAGGCACCTCTGGGCCTATTGTCTGCATCCCACAAACCCCAGGTACTCCATTCATAACCGGGGGCATTGCTGAACTGCGCCTGGATGGCATCCGATGAGCCGAATAACAAGAATTCTTTTTTCCATTGGCCCTTTGCGGCTGCGAGCGAACGCAACGGACGAATATTGTCTAGCACCCAAATCGATCTTCCAAAAGTTGCGATGACAAGGTCTGCCTCCCGCTCCTGGATCGCAAGATCATAGGTTGATACAGCAGGATATCCATTTTTCCATTGCTCGAAACTGGCGCCATTGTCCAAACTCACCCAGAGCCCCTGCTCCGTACCGACAAATATGAGGTTGGGCTCAGTGGGATCCTGCAGCACGCAGAGTGCGTAGCCGGTTACTTTCTTTTCGTCTGCCAATCTTGTCCAGGTCTTTCCATAATCGGCTGTGCGGAAAACATATGGTTTGAGATCCCCTCTCCGGTAATCGTTGCAGACGACAAAAACCTCACCGGCATTATGCCTGGAAGCTTGTATCTGCGGGATCCAGGCGCCCGTGGGCATGCCGGGTATCTTACCCCGGAAGCTTGTCCAGCTTCGTCCTCCGTCGCGTGTGAGCTGCACATTCCCATCATCGGTTCCGGCCCAAATGACTCCTTTTTCTTTGAAGGACGGAGCAATGGTGAGGATGGTACAGAAGTTCTCCGCACCGGTGATATCGACCGAGATACCACCATTATTGGTTTGATCGATCTTCAGGCTGTCATTGGTGGTAAGGTCTTGGGAAATTGTCTCCCAGCTCACGCCCTTGTTGGTGCTTTTATGCAGAAACTGGCTCCCAA
>CAJBPC010000490.1 GCA_903957405.1 uncultured bacterium
AAGCCCTGTGTGACGTCATCCACTGGGCTTACTCGTTAAGATGATTCCCGATCTCCGTCAGGTTTTATGAAGTGCAGGTTTCGCATGATCCCCGCATATTTCGAGCGTTTTAGTGGTGAGTGCTTGAAGATCTGTCGAAAGGCCTCCTCCGACAATGCTTCCCACTCACGGGTGGTGAAATTCAGGATTTCAGGAAGTGGGTTAAAAGCCAGTTCCCGTGTGGGTTTCGCAAAACGATTCCAGGGGCATACCTCCTGACAGACATCACACCCGAAGACCCAGTCGTCGAATTTTCCCTGCATTTCCGATGGGATGATCTGATCCTTCAACTCGATCGTGAAGTAGGAGATGCATTTCGATCCATCCACTACCTTATTTGGCAGGATGGCTTCCGTTGGACAGGCGTCGATGCATTTTCGGCAGCTCCCGCAATAGTCTCTTGCGTATGGATCGTCGTGGTCGAGTTCCAGGTCGGTGATCAGCGTGGCGATGAAGAAGTATGAGCCGATGTCACGGTTTATCAGGTTGCCGTTTTTTCCGACCCATCCCAGTCCGCTGCGCTTCGCCCATGTCCTTTCCAGTACCGGTGCGGAGTCGACGAATCCGCGACCATCGATGGCTCCGATATGTTCGCGGAGTTCGTGTATGAACCGGTTGAGTTTTTCCCGTATGACTTCATGGTAGTCGCGTCCATATGCATAACGGGCAACCTTAGGCGTATTTTCCCGCTGCAGTGCTCCGGGAGTATAATTCAACAGCAAGGTGATCACCGACCGCGCTCCGGGCACGAGCAGGCAGGGATCGACCCGGAGGTCAAAATGCCTTTCCATGTATGACATGTTCCCGTGCATGCCGTTTTGCAGCCATTTCTCCAGCCTCCGCGCGTCTTCATCCAGTTTCTGTGCTTTGGCAATCCCGCAGAAATCAAAACCGAGCGCCCTCGCAGCCTCTTTCACAATGGCGGTATGTCGCTCTTTTGATTGCATATCTGAAATCCCCGGTTTATCTCACCCCTGATGCACGGCCATGGAAGCAAAAGCCCTCCGCGGCGTTATTTTATTTCCGCATCGATCTCCGTCCGAATGGCATCATAAATTGTTCGCTTCATGTCTGGCACATCCTTTTCAGGGAAAACGACCACGGCGTATCCCTTCTTCAGATCGATCCAAGGCCATGTGCCGTTGAGGCCGGGGGCTCCCACGACGGTGGCATTGCCGGCCGCATCCGTTTCCTGCAGCCAGTTGCCGAGACCGTAAGGCATGCCGGTGCAGATGTTCAGGGTCGACTTCACCGGAAGGCCGGGGAATTGCGCTTTTTGCATCTCCGCGACCGATGCTTCACTCAGAATCCTTTTTCCGTTGAACATGCCCTTGTTCAGGATCAGCGTCATGAAGTTCATGAGGTCCTGTGCGGTGGATTTCGCACCATAGGAAGGATTGAATGCGCCGCTCTCACTGTAAAAAGTGGTGCCACGCATCCCGGCAGGTCTGAACAGCTTTTCCAGCGCGACCCGGTCGAATGTCTTGCGACTCACGATCTCTATCACCCGGGCGGCGATGTTCGGTCCCACCTGGCTGTAATGAAACGCCTCTCCGGGATTGTTCACGATCTCCCGCTTCATCACGTAGTTTTTCACCTCCTCCTCGAGGTTCGCGAACTTGGACTTCTGTGCAAGACGCAACACCCCGGCAGCCTCCGCCTCTATCCCCGAAGTATGCGAAAGACAATGGCGGATCGTGATGTATCCCTTGAAATAGTTGCTGAATAAAGGAATGTACTTGCTCACGGGATCGTCCAGTTTGATCTTGCCTTCATCCACGAAGATCATCACCACCGCCGCTGTCAGCCACTTGCTCGTGTTCTCGATAGGTGCCTGCATCCTTGCATTGAACGCCGGCGACTGATACGTGTACAGGTTTTTCCCGTCCTTGTTCACCATCACCACGACCTCCTTACCCATGCTTTTTTGATACTGCTTCAGGATGGCTTCCACCCCACTGAATGGTTTCTGTGCAGCAAGAGACTGAAAAAATAGCAGGAAAAACAAAATCACACTGCATTTACGGCAGTTCATTACAGGATTGACTGACATAGTAACGGGTATTGTTGATTGGATTGGCTTTTGATGCCTCAAAGCAAATGTATGAGATATGAATTTAAGCAACTATACCGTTAAGGCTGCAGAAATTGTACAGCAGGCACAACAGCTGGCCTTCAATGCACGGAATCCGAATATTGAAACAGAGCATATCCTGAAAGCCATGCTCGATCAGAAGGATTCCCCTGTGGAGTATCTCCTCAAAAAAAACAACGTGGCGCTGAACCTCATAGAGGCAAAGCTCGCGGAACTCATCACGAAACTTCCCGTCACACAGGGGGAAGCAGCACAATCGATCGGCCGTGAAGCCAATCAGGCACTGCTTCGCGCTGGAGCGCTGCTCAAACAGTTCGGAGACGAGTTCGTCACGCCAGAACATCTATTGATGGCCATCCTGCAGGGCAGCGACAATGCCGCAAGACTCTTGAAGGATGCGGGACTCAGCGAAAAGGGATTGAATACTGCGATCCGGGATCTGCGCAAAGGGGAGACCGTGAAGAGCCAGACGCAGGAGACGCAGTTCAATACACTGAACAAATACGCAAAAAACCTCAATGAGTTCGCCAGGCAGGGTAAACTCGATCCGGTCATCGGGCGTGACGAAGAAATTCGGCGTACACTGCATATCCTCACCCGTCGTTCGAAGAACAACCCGATCCTTGTGGGAGAGCCGGGCGTGGGAAAGACGGCGATAGCCGAAGGATTGGCCATGAGGATCATCAACGGCGACGTGCCGGAAAATCTGAAGTCCAAGATCATCTACGCACTCGATATGGGGCAGCTCATCGCCGGCGCGAAATACAAAGGTGAATTCGAGGAACGCCTTAAAGGTGTGGTTAAAGAAGTCGCCACAAGCGATGGGGAGATCATCCTCTTCATCGATGAGATCCACACACTTGTCGGTGCGGGTGGAGGGGAAGGCGCCATGGACGCGGCCAATATCCTCAAACCGGCCCTCGCCCGCGGCGAACTCAGGGCCATTGGCGCGACCACCCTCAGCGAATACCAGAAATTTTTCGAGAAGGATAAGGCCCTGGAGCGTCGCTTCCAGAAAGTGATGATCAATGAACCTTCACCCGAGGATGCCATCTCCATCCTTCGCGGCTTGAAGGATAGATACGAGACGCACCACCATGTCCGCATCAAGGATGAAGCCATCATCGCCGCGGTGGAACTCTCCTCCAGGTACATCACAGACCGATTTCTTCCAGATAAGGCGATCGATCTCATCGACGAAAGCGCCGCCAAGCTGCGCCTCGAAATGAACTCCATGCCGGAAGAACTCGACAAGCTGGACCGACAGATCCGTCAACTCGAGATCGAACGCGAGGCCATCAAAAGGGAAAACGACGTGTCTAAACTGAAAGAACTCAACACGGATATCGCAAACCTCTCCGTGGAGCGTGACACCCTCAAGGCCAAGTGGCAGCAGGAAAAAGACATTGTGGAAAAGGTCCAGTCGGCCAAAGCGGACATAGAAAACCTCAAGTCTATGGCCGAACGCGCAGAACGCGAAGGGGACTACGGAAAAGTAGCGGAGATCCGCTACGGAAAAATAAAGGATCAGGAAGCCGTCATCAAAAGCATGACGGAACAACTCGCCGCCACAGGCGAAAAACGGCTGCTGAAAGAGGAAGTCGATGCGGAGGATATCGCCGACAATGTGGCAAAAGCCACCGGCATCCCCGTAGCGAAGATGCTGCAAAGCGATCGCGAAAAACTGCTCCGACTCGAAGACCGCCTGCATGAGCGCGTGGTCGGGCAGGAAGAAGCCATCACCGCTGTCGCTGATGCCATTCGCAGGAGCCGGGCAGGACTTCAAGACCCCAGAAAACCCATCGGTTCGTTCATCTTCCTGGGCACCACCGGTGTGGGCAAGACGGAACTCGCCAAGGCATTGGCGGAATATCTCTTCGACGACGAAGGCATGATGACCCGGATCGACATGAGCGAATACCAGGAGAAACACACGGTCTCCAGATTGGTGGGCGCCCCTCCGGGATATGTCGGGTACGAAGAAGGCGGACAACTAACGGAAGCGGTCAGACGAAAACCATACAGCGTCGTCCTACTCGATGAGATCGAAAAGGCCCATCCCGATGTTTGGAACATCATGCTGCAGGTGCTCGATGACGGCAGGCTGACCGACAACAAGGGGCGTATGGTCAATTTCAAGAACACGATCATCATCATGACCAGCAACATAGGCAGTCACCTGATCCAGGACGCATTTGAAAACATCAGCGAAGAACGACTGGAGGAGGCCGCCGGCAAGGCGAAGGTCGAGGTGATGAACCTGCTGCGTCAGACGATAAGGCCTGAATTCCTGAACCGTGTCGATGAGATCATCATGTTCCAGCCGCTCATGAAAAAGGAGATCAGGAAGATCATCGGCATACAACTCAACAACCTCAAGAAACTCGTCGCGGAGAACGGAATCGACCTGCGCTTCACGGACTATGCCATTGATTATCTTTCGGAAAACGGCTTCGATCCGCAGTTCGGTGCACGACCGCTGAAACGACTCATCGTCAGGGAAATCGTCAACCAGCTCTCCCGAAGGATCCTCGCCGGGGATATCGAAAAGGCGCATCCGGTGACCGTGGATGTCTTCGACGGGGTTGTGGTCTTCAGGAATGACACCGCCGAAAACGTCAAATGAGTACGGACAAATAACTCATAGTCGTCAATTCTTTAACATGTTTTTGGGATGAGGCGCCGATGGCTTTCCCTCCCTTTGGCGTCTAACGGATATGTGACCGGGCCATCTGCCATACAGATGGCCCGGTTTTATCACATCGTCTGTCATCCGTCTTTTGAACCATTCGCATGAATCGTGGCAGGGAGTGGAACCCGGTGACGTGGATCTCCCGATATTTTTCTGCGATAAAAACACAAACATGTCGCACAAGAACAAAACAATCGACATCGTCCCGCCAAAACACATCTGGGTGGGGGACAGGTCAGCACCCGTGACCCTAGTTGAATTCGGGGATTATGAAAGCGAGGAGTGCGCGAAACTGCAACCGGTGATTTCCAAGTTGCTGGTCGCCTACGAGGGGAAGTTGAAATTCCAGTTCCGTCATTTTCCGCTCACACAGATCCACCAGCGGGCACATAAGGCGGCGGAGGCCTCTGTTGCCGCAGCCCAGCATGGTAAATTTTGGGAGATGCATGACCTTCTTTTCCAGCACCGCTGGAATCTTGGGAGCATCAGCCTGAGGGGTTACGC
>CAJBPC010000491.1 GCA_903957405.1 uncultured bacterium
CTGCTCCGTTTTGATCTGGAGGTCGTTGATCGCGGCGACCAGATCCATACTGTCACTCCGGATCTTTCGGATCTGCTGCCCGATCTTGTTGTCCATGTCCCGCACTTTGAGTTCCAATGCCTGCTTCAGCGCATCGATCTGCAGGCTGGCGGTCTCTGTCTTTCCCTTGTAACTCTGTACCGCCTGCAGCTTTGCATCGAGCTGTTCTTGCGTGCGCAGCAGCAAATTGGGATCAAGGTATTCATCCTTCACCTCTGTTATCTGGATGATCGTATCCCCCTTTCTGACGTAATCCCCTTCTTTAACATGCCATTTCATCACCTTGCCTGGGATGATCGTGGGTATCTCCTGCGGGCGCTGCTCCTGCCGAAGGGTCGTCACCGAACCCCGGGCACGGATGTTCTGCGTCCACGGAAGGAACATGATCAGAAAACTGAATATGGCAAATGCCAATACCCATTTCCGGATCTTGCTCCGGCGATTGATCAGGAAGATATTGTCGTATGCATGCAGTCCAAGCTCCTTGAACTGTTCCTGCATCTTTCGATTGATGAAATCAACATGCATAAATTCTCTGTATCTGATTGATGGTTTTGAACCGAAACTGCTGCATCAAAGGAGTCCTTCTTTCCATGGACCTGCGTACACGAGTGCTCCCTCCCGGAAACAGCATACGATATCGGCACGGGAAGCGAATTCCCGGTCATTGGATTCCACAAATACCGTGGTATCGCTACATCCTTCGATGATATAATCTTGTATGCGCAGGCGATTCACATCATCGAGCCCACGCCATGGATCCTCAAGCAACAAGAGTCTCGGTTCGTTGATCATTGCCCGCAACAGCAGGATCTTTTGTATGACGGAGCGAGACAATCGTTTTCCCAATGGGTCAAGCACAGAAGAGAATCCGAAGCCTTCCTCCTGCATGAACTCCACGAGCCCGATGCGTTCTACCAGTTTGATGATCTCCTCCGGATGGATGGTTTCATCTCCCATGGTGATGTTTTCAAGCAGGGTACCAAAGAAAATATCCTGCTGGCTCAAGAGGATACCTGTTTGATGCCGGTATGGGGCCAGCTGGTAATCCCGCATGGGAATGTTATTAATGAGGAAACTCCCCTTGTAATCCGTGAACACGCCGCTAAGCATGCGCAGCAAGGTTGACTTTCCGGATCCATCATGCCCGGTGACGGCGACCTTGCTGCCGGCTGGCACATCTAACGTCACTCCGGTCAAAACCGATTTTCCCGACAACTCGAATGACAAGTCCCGCAGGGAAATATGCAATCCC
Source organism: uncultured bacterium (assembly GCA_903957405.1). Lineage (GTDB taxonomy): Bacteria > Bacteroidota > Bacteroidia > Chitinophagales > Chitinophagaceae > Pollutibacter. Next base: position 1,295 of record CAJBPC010000491.1, read on the forward strand.
GTTGAAGACGGTAAAAGACGGATCCCACCTTCAGCCTCCAGGGGACTGTCGATGATCTTGCCAAGCTTGTCCACTGACGTGAGGATGTCATACACTTTGTCGAGATTGATGATGATTTTTTCCACCGAGTTGAGGACCAGCAGGATCACGATCTCCGCCGCAATGAACTGCCCAATGTTCAGCTGCTGGTTGATCAGCAAGAGGCTGCCCACAACGAGCATCACTGCGGTGATGATCACCTTGAAACCGATAAGCGTCCAATACTGAAATTGAAGTATCCTGAAATGACTGGTGCGGGCTTCTAGGTATCCGTTAACAAGGGAATCGGTACGCCTTAGATTCAGAGGATTTCCTTTGGAGAATTTGAACGAAGGGACAAGCCTCGCCAACTCTTCGAGCCATGCCACTACGCCGTATTTGTATTCACTCTCGCGTATGGATGTCTCCAACCCCCTGCTGCCTGAAAAATAGATGATCGCAACAAGCAGC